>NZ_CATQFT010000006.1:0-46288 GCF_958267405.1 Neisseria maigaei
ACAAGGGAAGACTTACTCGTGGCTGCAACCCTACTAGCTCAAAATTTATTCACACATGGTTACGCTTTGGGGAAATTATGAGGGGATCTCTCAGTACTCGGTATCCGCGACCTGACGCGCTACGATCCGGGCGTGGCGGTTGTCGAACAGGGCAACGGCGCGAGCGGCGGCTACTCGATACGCGGCGTGGATAAAAACCGTGTGGCGGTTTCGGTTGACGGCGTTGCCCAAATACAGGCGTTTACCGTGCAGGGATCGTTGAGCGGATACGGCGGACGCGGCGGCAGCGGTGCAATCAACGAAATCGAATATGAAAACATCAGCACGGTGGAAATCGACAAAGGTGCCGGTTCGTCCGATCACGGCAGCGGCGCACTCGGCGGCGCGGTCGCCTTCCGCACCAAAGAAGCGGCAGACCTGATTTCAGACGGCAAAAGCTGGGGGATACAGGCAAAAACCGCCTACGGCAGTAAAAACCGCCAATTTATGAAGTCGCTCGGCGCGGGTTTCAGCAAAGACGGTTGGGAAGGGCTGTTAATCCGAACCGAACGTCAAGGGCGGGAAACGCGCCCGCACGGCGATATTGCGGACGGGGTGGAATACGGCATAAACCGTTTGGACGCGTTCCGCCAGACATACGATATTCAGAAGCAGAATAAAAAGGCGGAATATTTCTTAGCGGAGGGCGAGCGTGAACCCAAGCCCGTGGCAAAATTAGCGGGCAACGGAAACTATTTGAAAAACCAGCTCAACCGCTGGGTAAAAGAACGTATTGAACAAAATCAGCCTTTAAGTGCTGAAGAAGAAGCGATGGTGCGGGAGGCGCAGGCGCGCCACGAAAACCTGTCCGCCCAAGCTTACACAGGCGGCGGCAGGATATTGCCCGATCCGATGGATTACCGCAGCGGTTCGTGGCTTGCCAAGCTGGGCTACCGCTTCGGCGGCAGGCATTATGTCGGCGGCGTGTTTGAGGATACCAAACAGCGTTACGACATCCGCGATATGACGGAAAAACAGTATTACGGTACGGATGAGGCGAAAAAGTTTAGCGACAAGAGCGGGGTGTACGACGGCAACGATTTCCGCGACGGCTTGTATTTTAGGCCGAATATAGAAGAGTGGAAGGGCGATACAAATTTGGTCAAGGGCATAGGTTTGAAATATTCCCGCACCAAATTTATTGACGAACATCACCGCCGCCGCCGTATGGGTTTGCTGTACCGTTATGAAAACGAAGCGTATTCTGACAATTGGGCGGATAAAGCGGTGTTGTCGTTTGACAAACAGGGCGTGGCAACCGACAACAACACGCTGAAGCTGAATTGCGCCGTGTATCCTTCCGTGGACAAATCCTGCCGCGCGTCGGCGGACAAACCGTATTCCTACGACAGCAGCGACCGTTTCCACTACCGCGAACAGCACAATGTTTTGAATGCCTCGTTTGAGAAATCGCTGAAAAACAAATGGACGAAACACCATCTGACTTTGGGCTTCGGTTACGATGCTTCCAAAGCAGTTTCCCGCCCCGAACAGCTTTCCCACAATGCGGCAAGGATTTCGGAATCCACGGGATTCGATGATAACAATCAAGATAAGTATCTTTTGGGTAAGCCCGAAGTCGTCGAAGGGTCGGTCTGCGGCTACATCGAAACCCTGCGTTCCCGCAAATGCGTGCCAAGAAAAATCAACGGCAGCAATATCCACATTTCTTTGAACGACCGTTTTTCAATCGGCAAATATTTTGATTTCAGCTTGGGCGGCAGGTATGACCGGCAAAACTTTACCACGTCGGAAGAACTCGTCCGCAGCGGGCGGTATGTTGACCGTTCGTGGAACAGCGGCATCGTGTTCAAACCGAACCGGCATTTTTCTTTGTCTTACCGCGCCTCCAGCGGCTTCAGAACGCCCTCATTCCAAGAGCTTTTCGGTATAGACATTTATCACGATTATCCGAAAGGCTGGCAGCGTCCCGCCCTGAAATCGGAAAAGGCAGCCAACCGGGAAATCGGTTTGCAGTGGAAGGGCGATTTCGGCTTTTTGGAAATCAGCAGCTTCCGCAACCGCTATACCGATATGATTGCCGTTGCCGATCAAAAAACCAAATTGCCGGATTCAACAGGACGATTGACAGAGATTGATATACGCGATTATTACAATGCCCAAAATATGTCGCTCCAAGGCATTAATATATTGGGAAAAATCGACTGGAACGGCGTGTACGGCAAACTGCCCGAAGGTTTGTACACGACTTTGGCGTACAACCGCATCAAACCGAAATCGGTATCCAACCGGCCGGACTTGTCCCTCCGCAGCTATGCTTTGGATGCGGTACAGCCGTCGCGTTATGTTTTGGGGTTCGGATACGACCAGCCCGAGGGGAAATGGGGCGCAAACATTATGCTGACCTATTCCAAAGGGAAAAACCCTGACGAGCTTGCTTATCTGGCAGGCGATCAAAAACGATATTCGGCAGGAAGGGTTACGTCTTCTTGGAAAACGGCAGACGTTTCCGCCTATCTGAATCTGAAAAAACGGCTGACCTTGAGGGCGGCTATCTACAATATCGGCAACTACCGCTACGTTACTTGGGAATCGTTGCGCCAGACTGCGGAAAGCACGGCAAACCGACGCAGCGAAGACAGCAATTATGGAAGGTATGCCGCACCGGGCAGAAACTTCAGCCTCACGCTCGAAATGAAGTTTTAAAGGAAATGCCGTCTGAAAGCTTGATCTGCACCCCAAAAGTCGGACTAAACCGCCAACTGATTAAGGTGCAGGTTTTTTTGATTCAATATAAACAAGATTTCCGCCGTCATTCCCGCGCAGGCGGGAATCTAGACATTCAATGCTAAGGCAATTTATCGGGAATGACTGAAACTCAAAAAACTGGATTCCCACTTTCGTGGGAATGACGCGATTAGAGTTTCAAAATTTATTCTAAATAGCTGAAGCTCAAAAAACTGGATTCCCGCCTGCGTGGGAATGACGAATTTCAGGTTGCTGTTTTTGGTTTTCTGTTTTTGTGAAAATAACGGGATTTTAGCTTATGGGTATTTACCGGAAAAAACAGAAACCGCTCCGTCGTCATTCCCGCGCAGGCGGGAATCTAGACATTCAATGCTAAGGCAATTTATCGGAAATGACTGAAACTCAAAAAACTGGATTCCCACTTTCGTGGGAATGACGCGATTAGAGTTTCAAAATTTATTCTAAATAGCTGAAACTCAACGCACCGGATTCCCGCCTGCGCGGGAATGATGAAGTGGAAGTAAAACAAGCGAAACCGAATGAACCGGATTCCTGCCTGCGCGGGAATGACGAAGTGGAAGTTACCCGAAACTTAAAACAAGCGAAACCGAACGAACCGGATTCCCGCTTTCGTGGGAATGACGGGATTAAGTTTTCAAAATTCATCAGAAATTACTGATTTAATAACATAAATTTTTTAGATTATAGTGGATTAAATTTAAATCAGGACAAGGCGACGAAGCCGCAGACAGTACAAATAGTACGGCAAGGCGAGGCAACGCCGTACTGGTTTAAATTTAATCTACTATAAGTCATTCCGGCGGCAATTTTTGTTGCTTTAACGGAATAGGCGGTTGGCGGTTGCGATAAAGGCGGCAACTTTGGCGGGGTCTTTTTTGCCTTTAGACGCTTCCACGCCGCCGGATACGTCGACCGCTTCCGCTCCGGTGATGCGGATGGCTTCGCCGACGTTTTCAGGGGTCAGCCCGCCGGCAAGCACCCACGGTTTGCCCGAATATTCCGCCAGCAGCGTCCAGTCGAAGCGGTGTCCCGTGCCGCCGTATTCCGAAGGGTGGTAGGCATCGAACAGCAGTGCCTGAGCGTTGGGAAAACGGTGGGCGGCGTTTTGGATGTCTGATGCCGTCTGAACACGAATGGCCTTGATATAGGGGCGGTCGAACTGGCGGCAGAATGCGTCGTCTTCGTCGCCGTGGAATTGGATGATGTGTATTGGTACTTCGGCAAGGATGCGGCGGATGTTTTGCGCGCTTTCGTTGACAAAAAGGGCGACAACGCTGACAAACGGCGGCAGTGCGGCAGTGATTTCTTTTGCGCGGGCAATATCGACGGCCCGGCTGCTGCCTTGGAAAAAGACCAGCCCGACGGCATCCGCACCTGCCGCTGCGGCGGCCGCTGCGTCTTCCGGTGTGGTGATGCCGCAGATTTTGGTGCGGATTTTCCTCATTCGGTATTCCTTTATTTGGGAAACGGCGCGCTTGCACCGTTTCAGACGGCATTCCTAATTAGTCGATTTTGATGTATTCGACAGAAAGGATTTCAATTTCCTCACGGTCTTCCGGCGTGTTTAAAACCACTTCGTCGCCTTCGCGTGCTTTAATCAGGCAACGCGCCAACGGCGAAATCCAAGAAATTTTGTTTTGCGCGGTATCGATTTCGTCGATGCCGACGATTTTGACGGTTTGCTCGCGCCCGTCGCCGCGTAACAGACCGACCGTCGCGCCGAAAAATACTTGGTCGGTCGCTTCGCGCAATTCGGGATCGACGACGACGGCAGCTTCCAAACGCTTGGTCAGGAAACGGATGCGGCGGTCGATTTCGCGCATACGGCGTTTGCCGTAAAGATAGTCGCCGTTTTCGCTGCGGTCGCCGTTGCCTGCCGCCCAGTTGACGATTTGGACGATTTCGGGGCGTTCTTTATTGACCAGCCGGTAAAGTTCGTCTTTCAATGCCTGCCATCCGGCGGGCGTAATGTAGTTTTTGGTTTCGCTACTCATATTGCGTGCGGATAGAATGGGAAATGTGATGCCGATATGGGAAATGCCGTCTGAAAACCCAGCGTTCGGATTTCAGACGGCATCGCGGTTTGGGAAGTCTTATTCTTCGTCGCCCGCATCGCTGATGCTGATGCTGTGTTCCATCCTGCTCGGGTGGATTTTCAGACCGCCGCAGCCGGATTTCTCGGCAGACAGGCGGTCGAGGTAGGCATCATCGATGTCGCCGGTCTGATAAATGCCGTTGAAACAGGACGAATCGAAGGATTCGATTTTCGGGTTGAGTGCTTTGACGACGGTTTCCAAATCGCCCAAGTCTTGAAACACGATGCCGTCCGCGCCGATTTCGGCAGCGATTTCCGCCGCGCTGCGCCCGTTGGCAATCAACTCTTCGCGCGTGGGCATATCGATGCCGTACACATTGGGATAGCGCACTTCGGGCGCGGCGGAGGCGATATAGACTTTGCGCGCGCCAGCCGCGCGTACCATTTCGACGATTTCGCGGCTGGTTGTCCCGCGCACGATGGAGTCGTCCACCAGCAACACGCTTTTGCCTGCAAATTCGGTTTCCATCGGGCTGAGTTTTTGGCGCACGGATTTTTTGCGCGTCGCCTGACCGGGCATAATAAAGGTGCGGCCGATATAGCGGTTTTTAATCAAACCTTCGCGGTAAGGCTTTTTGAGGTGGACGGCAAGCTCCATCGCGCTGGGGCGGCTGGTGTCGGGGATGGGCATCACGACATCGATGCCGTCCACAGGCAGCTCGCGTTTGATTTTTTCCGCCAGCGACACGCCCATATCCAAGCGCGATTGGTAAACCGATACGCCGTCAATCACAGAGTCGGGGCGGGCAAAATAAACATATTCAAAAAGGCAGGGGCTGAGTTTGGCGCGGTCGCTGCATTGTCGGGCAATCATTGTGCCGTCAAAGCCGACAAATACCGCTTCGCCCGGCCGGATGTCGCGTTCCAAATCGTAGGCAAGCGCGTTGAAGGCAACGGATTCGGAGGCGACGGCATAGGATTTTCTGCCTGCTTCGTCGGTTTGCGAACCCAATGCCAGCGGACGGATGCCGTAAGGATCGCGGAAGGCGACCATGCCGTAGCCCGCAATCATGGCAACCACGCCGTATGCGCCGCGCACCAGACGGTGGACTTCGGCAACAGCGTTGAAAATATTGTCGATATTGAGCCGGTGCGGATCGGCGTTTTTGGAGACTTCGCGGCGCAATTCGTGCGCGAAGACGTTGAGCAAGACTTCGGAATCGGAGCTGGTGTTGACGTGGCGCAGGTGTTTGTTACACACGTTTTCATACAGTTCGGCAGTGTTGGTGAGGTTGCCGTTGTGCGCCAAAACGATGCCGAAAGGCGAGCTGACGTAGAAAGGCTGTGCCTCCGCGCTGCTGCCCGCGTTGCCCGCAGTAGGATAACGGACGTGGGCGATACCGGCGTTGCCGACCAAATCGCGCATATTGCGTGTACGGAAGACTTCGCGCACCATCCCTTTGCCTTTGTGCATATGGAAGGTGCCGCCTTCCGCCGTTACAATGCCCGCCGCATCCTGTCCCCTGTGCTGCAACATCTGCAAGCCGTCGTACAGAAGCTGGTTCACGGGTTCATGACTGACCAAACCTAATACGCCGCACATATCGTCTTCTCCGATTCGAGGTTTAAGGGTAAAACGGAATTATAAAGCAAACGGCGGTTTTTTGCCTGAATTGTTGACAATATTTGCGCGAAGGACAGATAGGTGGGTTTATGGAGGATAAGATTTAATCTGTGATATGGCTGAGAAAAGGAAAAAACATTTCAGACGGCATAAAAGAGAATGCCGTCTGAAATATCTGTATGGCAATCAATCGTCTTCCAAAGCTCCATCACTGTCGTCCGCATGGTTTAACACTGCTTCGGAAAGCGAAACGAAAAACGGTACGGTATAGGACTGCCGCCATTCTTCGGTATCGGGCAGGTCGGTTTTTGAAGCGAGCATGACCAGCAGGGTAATAATCAAAATGCCTTTCAATGCACCGAATACGCCGCCCAAAATGCGGTTGGCAAAGCCCAAACCGACCGCCGAAACTGCGCCGGTCAGCAGCGAACGGAGTATTTTCTGGATCAGACAGGCAATGACGAATAGGGAAATGAACGACAGAGCCAATGCAAACAGGCGGGGTTGGAACGAGGCAAAGGCGAGGTCGGCGAAGGAGGCGGCAAAGAGTTTGGCGAAAAAGAAGGAAACCACCCATGCCGCCATTGAGCCTGCCTCCGCAATCACGCCGCGCATCGTGGAAATGACGATGCAGGCGGCGATGATAGCGAAGACGAGGAGGTCGGCAACGGGGAGGTTATTCATTCGTTACCTGACCGGCGATACCGTGTACGCGCAATTTGTTCAAATCGCGTTCGGCATCTCTCGCGTTTTTATAGTTGCTTGATTTGACGCGGTAAACTTTGCCGTTGTCGGTCATAATTTCGGTGATGGTCGAATCGATACCCGCCACCTTCATTTTGCGCTGGAGGCTCAAGGCGCGTTCTTTTTCGGCATAACCTGCCTGAATGGCGGCTTTTTTACCGGATTTTTCCTTCTCGGCGGTTTTGGTCTTGTCCGCTTTGTCGGTTTTTTGTGCCGTTTCGTGTTTTTTGCCGTCCGAACGGTCTTTTTCGGCTGTTTTTTTGCTTTCAGCCTTGTCGGCTTTTTTCGCTTCTTTTACCGCGCTGTCGGATTTTGCCGTATCCGGTTTGGTTTTTTCGGCGGCAGTTTTCGGTTTGTCGGCAACTTTTTCGGCGGTTTTGGTTTCTTTGGCTTTGGGCTTGGCTTCGGCAGTGCGTTCCGCTTTTTGCGGTTTTGTTTCGGCAGTGCGTTTCGGTTTTTCAACCGCTACCGTATCCGTACTGTCGGCAGTTGCCGGCACTTTTTCGGCAGCGCGTTGTTTTGCCTGCTTCGGTGCGGTTTGGGCAGTTTCTGCCTGCTGCAGTTTCTCGGATGCTTCCAAACCTTTGATGTTGCTGTCTTCGAGGCGGTCGTTAATCAGCACCAGCGGCGCGCCTACGTTTTCAGGCTCGCTGATTTCGCTGTCGGCGGCAGAAGGCTTGTCTTCGCCTGCCAAGTCCTGCGGTTTGTCGGCGGCGGTTTCCCCGTTTTTGGCGGCGGATTTCAAGGCAGGGGCTTGTGCCGCACCTGCCGCTTTGTTTTCTACGCTGCTTGTTTCTTCGGCAGTCTGTTTGGCAGGATCATTTTCGGCAGGACCGGAACTGAGTGCGGCTGCCAGCAGGATGCAGGAGGCGGCAACCAGGCAGCTTGCCGTTACGAGGCGGCGGCGGTTGCGCCGTTTGAGCTGTTCGTAACCGCTCAGGACTTCGTTTTGTTTGTTTTCGGACATAGAAGTTTCCTTTTACAGTACCGACATCACGTCGGCAACGGTATGAAATGAGCCGAATACGACGATTCTGTCGTTTTCGCCCGCTTTTGAGGCTGCCGCCCGATATGCGTCGCGGACGGCGGCGAATGTCTGTATGTTTTCGATACCGTGTTCGTGCAGTTTGTCTTGCAGGCTATCGAGCGTCATTCCGCGCGGCATGTCCAAAGGTGCGATATACCATTCGTCAAACTGGTCTTTGACAATTTCCAACACGCCGTCTATGTCTTTGTCGGACAGCATACTGAACACGGCGGTGCGTTTTTGCGCAAACGCCAAATTAATCAGGCTGCGTCGCAGGGCGCGAGCGGCGTGGGGATTGTGTCCGACATCCAATACGGTCAGCGGCCGGCCGGGCAGGACTTGGAAGCGTCCGGGGTTTTCGACCAGCAACAAACCGCGCTTGATGGCGCCGATGTCCGCCGGCAGTTTGTCGTTCAAGCATTCCAACACGGTCAGCGCGCAGGCGGCGTTGGAAAGCTGGTATGCGCCACGCAATGCGGGGAAGGGCAGGGCATTGCGGTTGCGCGCGGGGTCGTCTGAATGTTGCGGCCGGAAGCGGTAGTTCCATTGGATGTTTTCCATCGCGTGAAACTCGAAATCGCGCTGCACCATCAGCAGTTTCGCGCCTATGGCTTCGGCGTGTGAAAGCAACGATTCGGGCGCGGGGTTTTGACCGCAGATTGCGGGTTTGCCGCTGCGGAACACGCCTGCTTTTTCAAAGCCGACCTGCTCGACCGTATCGCCCAAAAACGCCTGATGGTCCAAATCTACACTAGTAACCACCGCGCAATCGCCGTCAAATGCGTTGACCGCGTCCAAGCGTCCGCCCAAGCCGACTTCCAATATCATCACGTCAACCTGTTCGCGCATGAAGATGTCGACGGCCGCCAACGTATTGAATTCAAAATAAGTCAGCGATATTTCGCCGCGCGCCGCTTCGATGCGCTCGAAAGAGGCAATAATCGTATCGTCCGAAACGGGTTCGGCGTTGATGGCGATGCGTTCGTTGTAACGCAATAAATGGGGGCTGGTTAATGTGCCGGTTTTGTAGCCCGCCTGTTTGTAAATCTGTGTCAGGTAGGCGCAGACCGAACCTTTGCCGTTTGTTCCCGCGACAACGACGACGGGGCATTGCGGTGTCAGGTTCATGCGCTTTTTCACTTCGCCTACGCGCTCCAAACCCATGTCGATTAAGCCGCCGCTGTGGGCGGTTTCCAAATGCGAGAGCCAATCTTGTAGTGTTTTCATGAGTGTTTCGTTTTCAAATGCCGTCTGAAATCAGTCTGATGTATCGGTTTCGGCAGTTTTTTTCGGCTGCCGCCAAAGCACCCAGACTTTCAGCCGCCGGTAGGATTCTTTGTCCGTCATGTCGGGCATGATGCAGTGGTGGACGGTTTTGCCGCCGGTGTCCCATTGTAAGAATAAGGCATAAGGCGTAACCATACTGCTGCCCGCAAGTGTTGCCGCTGTTTTGTCTTTGCCGGATACGATTTCCGCTTGTCCGTCGCGGTCGATAATGACGGAGGTTACGGCATGGCGGTGTTTCAGGTTCGTTATCCGCAGCGAGTGGATGAAACTTGCAAGCAGCGCGGCAAGCCCGAACCACATCATCCGGCCGTAAAACCAAGTCAGGCAGACGGCAAGGGAGGCGGCGTGGAGCGATACGGTCAGGATGTTCAGAATACGGGACGGCTTCAATGCCGTCTGAAAGGCGCGCATGGCGTTACATCATATTGTCGAACACGGGCGTGATGTTCAAATCCGCTTCTTCCATATCCAAAACCATATCGTGGATTTCGATGTCGAAAAATTCCCAAAACGCCTTCAGCCCCATATCTTGCGGCCATTTGTCTTTATCGATGTCCCAACCTGCCAGCTCCGCTTCAAAAATCTGGCGGTAGCGTTCGTCGAAGTAGGAAACGACGGCTTCCGGTTCGTCGAACTGCGGAACGAGGAAGACGGAACAGTTGGCGCGAAGCTGCTCTATGGTCAGGTCGGGCATATTTTCGTCGGTGCTTTTGAGCCATTCCAAAAAGTGCGCGGTCGGCTTGAGGACGACGGCGGTGCGGTCAACAAAATACATGGTTTTCTTTCTCAATCATCTTACGGTGTCGGGCTATGCCGTCTGAACGTTCGGTTTTCAGACGGCATAGCATCAATGGGTCATGACCTGTTGCAGGAACTGCTTGGCGCGTTCGTGTTTTGGGTTGGTAAAAAACGCTTCGGGCGTTTCGTCTTCGAGGATTTGCCCTTTATCGACAAAAAGCACCCGGTCGGCAACTTCGCGGGCAAAACCCATTTCGTGGGTTACGCACATCATGGTCATGCCGCTTTCTGCCAAGTCTTTCATGACTTTTAATACCTCGCCGACCATTTCGGGGTCGAGTGCGGAGGTCGGTTCGTCAAACAGCATCACGCGCGGTTCCATCGCCAACCCGCGCGCAATCGCCACGCGTTGCTGCTGGCCGCCGGAAAGTTGGGAAGGGAAGGCGTCTTTTTTGTGTGCCAGTCCGACGCGTTCCAAAAGTTCCATCGCTTTTTTCTCCGCCTGTTCCGCATTTTGACCTTTAACCTTCATCGGTGCGAGGGTGATGTTTTCCAATACGGTCAGGTGGGGGTAGAGGTTGAAGCCTTGGAATACGAAGCCGACTTCTTCGCGGATTTTGTTCAAATCGGTTTTGGGGTCGGCAACGTTGACACCGTCCACCCAAATCTCGCCGCTTTCAATGCTTTCGAGCTGGTTGACGGTGCGGATGAGTGTGGATTTGCCGCTGCCCGAAGGTCCGCAGACGACGACCACTTCGCCTTTTTTGATTTCCAAGTTCACGCCGTTGATGACGTGCAGGTCTTTGAAATGTTTGTGTACGTTTTTGAATTTAATCATAGTGTCCATTCTTTTCAGGCAGTCTGAATCCGTCTGACTGATTAAGGGTAAAACTTATTCAAATCGGCAACCAATTTGGTTAACTCTTCTTGATTCGGCTTATTCATGCTCCGGTAAACTTTGACGTAGCCTTTGTCGTTTTTTATATTCACGACATAGATGATGAAACGTATGCCGTTGAGTCCTTTTTCCGCATCGCAGGTGTAGTACGTCACACCCCCGCTTTCCGCTTTTTCCAGTACGCAGTCGTTTTTGCGGTAGCCTTGCTCCTTTGCTATCCAATCCCGCTCAAATGAAGCCCTGTACGCGTCCGGCACGTGGACTTGGTCGACCAATAAATCATGATCGGGATTTTGGGAATAACCGTAATGGAAAATGGCATTTGAACCGTTCAATTGTGCCTCTAGCATTTGATAACGCCGGTTTTGGAAAAACGCATCGTTCGGGTTCATGCAGGCAGTTAAAAGAAAAGTCAGGAGTGCGGCTGTGTATTTCATGGTTTGTTCACTCGGGCAGTTGAAAGAAAAGTCAGGAATACGGTTGTGTATTTTATGGTTTATTCTCTTATAAACAGTTATAAACGGTTTCAATGCGGCTTGCCGGTAATTCAACGCACAAAATTCCGTTTGCACATCATATGGTTTTCAATATTGGCTTTGACATCTTTTTCATCCCAAACCTGCAATTCCCACGGATAGTAGAAATTGCTACTGTTTTTGAAATAAATATGTATGCCGATATAGTCGCCCGCATCGCGCAAATACCAGTTTTTCAAGCCGTATTCTGTTTTCCAGCCGTCAAGTTTTTCCAAAATCCCGGCGACTGTTTCAGACGGCCAAATCAGCCGCGCGCCGAAAATATCGTTCAGGATGTTGTTGGTCGGATATTGGGTGCCGCGTGCCAGATAGCGGCTGATTTTATCATGTATGCTTTCTGCGGTTTTCACGCGGTAGAAAAAGTCTATGCCGCGCGTGTCGGCAAAGGCTAAATAATCGTTAACCGCTTCGTGCAAATTAAGGCGATAAGACAAAATATGTTCGGTCGGAACGTTTTTGAGCGTGCGGCTCAAATTGATTTTCCGCACTTTGCCGGTTTCAAAATAATCCTGCGAATATTGTGCGTGCAGGTGGTTGATTTCGCGGATCAAACGCTCGGTTTTCTGCAGGTTGCCTTCCATTTCCGCCACCTCTTTTCAGACGGCCTTGCCCGCCAAATAATTGCTCAACGCCACGTATTTTTCCGGCGCGATATGTTCGGCACGGTCTTGCGGATTGATGCCGACTGCCTGCAAATCATCGTCGCCTGCAAGCTCTTTCAGATTGTTGCGTATGGTTTTGCGGCGTTGGTGGAAGGCGAGTTTCACGAGTTTGGCAAAATGCTCGAAATCGTCTGCCTTGCCGATGCGGTGTTTCACCGGAATCATGCGGACGACGGCGGAATCCACTTTCGGCGCGGGGTCGAACGATTCGGGCGGTACGTCAATCAGCAGCTCCATATCGAAAAAATATTGCAACATCACGCCCAAGCGGCCGTAGTCGTTGCTTTTCGGCGCGGCAACCATGCGCTCGACCACTTCTTTTTGCAGCATAAAGTGCATATCGGCGACATCGTCCGCCACCTCCGCCAGCTTGAACAAAAGCGGCGTGGAAATGTTGTAGGGCAGGTTGCCGACGATTTTCTTTTTGCCTGCAATACTGTTGAAATCAAACTGCAACACGTCGCCTTCGTGAATGACGAGCTTGTCCGCAAACGGCAGCGTTTTCAGACGGCATACGATGTCGCGGTCGATTTCGATAACGTGCAAGCGGTTCAGTTTTTTCGCCAAAGGTTCGGTAATCGCCGCCAAACCCGGGCCGATTTCAATCACGACATCATCCGCCTGCGGGCGCACGGCGTTGACAATATCGCCGATAATCCGCGTGTCCTGCAAAAAATTCTGCCCGAAACGCTTGCGGGCTTTGTGTTCTTTCATCGTGTTTCCTTTTCGGTTGAAACCCCGCCCTTTAGGGCGGTAGAATCAGACTCTGTTTGGGAGGGGCGTAACTCCTTCCAAATCAGGACGGCACATATGGCGGTGCTTTATGTGTCGTCCTGTGTGTTGAAACATAAATGTGTTTACAGTATCCGTTTGATGTCGGCATTGTAACCGAAAACGGCAGGGCGTGATAATGCCGTTTGAAGGCTTGCCGTGTTTGGCGGTTTGGTGCAAAACGTTTTGCCTGTTGGAGGATTGGACGTGTCTGAAAATCTGCTTGAAATCGAAACCCATCCCTTCGATCCCGTGCTGCCGCCGAAGGCTGCGGTCATGATGATGGGGACGTTTCCGCCCAAGGAAGACAAACGCGCGATGCAGTTTCATTATCCGAATTTCCAAAACGATATGTGGCGCGTTTACGGACTGGTGTTTTTTAACGATGCGGCGCATTTTCAGATGCCGGCTGAAAAAGCGTTTGACGCGGAGAAAATCAAAACGTTTTTGCACGAACGGGGGATTGCGTCCTGTCCGACCGTGTTGAAGGCGGCAAGGGAACACGGCAATGCGTCCGACAAGTTTTTGAAAGTGGTCGAAACCGTCGATTTGGCGGCGGTGTTGGCGAAAATACCTGAGTGCCGCCATATTTGTACGACAGGCGGCAAGGCGACGGAAATCCTGCTCGATATTCAGGGCGGCGGCATCAAAATGCCGAAAACGGGCGAAACCGTGCCGTTTCCGTTTGCCGGACGGGATTTGACGCTGACGCGCCTGCCTTCGACTTCGCGTGCCTATCCTTTGAGTTTGGCGAAAAAGGCGGCGGCGTATCGGGCGTTTTTCGAAATGGCAGGTTTGTGTGAAAAACAGTTATAATTGCCGACAATTTCACGTTCTGACGGCATGTTTGCAAAAATGGAGAGGCCGTCTGAAAACCTGAAGCACAAGGAAGAAATCCGATGAAAAACTACCATGCGCCCGACGAGAAGGGCTTTTTCGGCGAACACGGCGGCCTGTATGTTTCCGAAACCCTGATTCCGGCTTTGCAAGAATTGGCAGAAGCCTATAAAGCAGCGAAAGAAGATCCTGAATTTTGGGCGGAGTTCCGCCGCGATTTGAAACATTATGTCGGCAGGCCCAGCCCCGTTTACCACGCCGCGCGGTTGTCTGAGCATTTGGGCGGCGCGCAAATCTGGTTGAAACGCGAAGATTTGAACCACACCGGCGCGCACAAGGTCAACAACACCATCGGTCAGGCATTGCTCGCCCGCCGTATGGGCAAAAAACGCGTGATTGCCGAGACCGGCGCGGGTCAGCACGGCGTGGCGAGTGCCACTGTTGCCGCCCGCTTCGGTATGACTTGCGACGTGTATATGGGTGCGGACGACATCCAACGCCAAATGCCCAACGTGTTCCGTATGAAGCTGCTTGGCGCGAATGTCGTCGGCGTTGGCAGCGGCAGCCGTACTTTGAAAGACGCAATGAACGAAGCCATGCGCGAATGGGTGGCGCGTGTGGACGACACGTTCTACATCATCGGCACTGCCGCCGGCCCCGCGCCGTATCCCGAAATGGTGCGTGATTTCCAATGCGTCATCGGCAACGAAGCCAAAGAACAGATGCTCGAAGCCGTCGGCAGACAGCCCGACGTTGCCGTTGCCTGCGTGGGCGGCGGCTCGAACGCCATCGGTTTGTTCTACCCCTATATCGAAGAAGAAAACGTGCGCCTCGTCGGCGTGGAGGCCGGCGGTTTGGGCGTGGATACCCCCGATCATGCCGCGCCGATTACTTCGGGCGCACCGATTGGCGTACTGCACGGCTTCCGCAGCTATCTGATGCAGGACGAAAACGGTCAGGTTTTGGGTACGCACTCCGTTTCCGCAGGCTTGGATTACCCAGGCATCGGCCCGGAACACAGCCACCTGCACGACATCAAGCGCGTCGAATACACCGTTGCCAAAGACGAAGAAGCACTCGAAGCCTTTGATTTGTTGTGCAAATACGAGGGCATTATCCCCGCGCTCGAATCCAGCCATGCTGTTGCTTGGGCGGTGAAAAACGCGCCGAAAATGGGCAAAGACCAAGTGATTTTGGTCAACCTCTCAGGTCGTGGCGACAAAGACATCAACACCGTGGCGAAGCTCAAAGGGATTAAACTGTAACCTCGTCCGTCTGATAAAAATGCCGTCTGAAGCCTGAGTTCAGACGGCATTTTTACGAACTTTCCTTTATGACGGTTTTTTGGATTTGCTTTATTATCCGTTTATTTTTGAAATATAGGGAGTGGGGAGACGTGTTCCGTCGTTGGTTTTTGCCGTGTTGGGTTGTCGGCGTGGCGGCTTCGTTTGCGCTGCCGGTCGTGCCGCATTGGCTGTTTTGGCTGGCGGCTTTTGCGGTTTTGGCTGTGCTTGCAAGGCGTTTTGCGTTTGCCGGTCTGATGCTGTGCGTGTTGGCGGGCGCGGCTTACGGCGTATTCAGAACGGAAGCGGCACTGTCTTCGCAATGGCGGGCAGAAGCCGTTTCAGGCGTGCCTTTGACGGTGGAAGTGGTGGATATGCCGAGGTCGGACGGGCGGCGCGTGCAGTTTGCGGCAAAGGCTGTGGACAGCGGTGGTCGGACGTTTGATTTGCTGCTGTCGGACTACAAACGGCGCGAATGGGCGGTCGGGAGCAGGTGGCGGATAACGGCACGTGTGCACCCTGTCGTCGGGGAGTTGAACCTGCGCGGTTTGAACCGTGAGGCGTGGGCATTATCCAACGGGATAGGCGGTGTGGGGACGGTCGGTGCGGACAGGGTTTTGCTGCATGACGGAAGCGGTTGGGGGATTGCGGTTTGGCGCAGCCGCATCAGCCGTAATTGGCGGCAGGCGGATGAGGACGGCGGGCTTTCAGACGGCATCGGGCTGATGCGCGCGTTGGGCGTGGGCGAACAGTCGGCATTGCGCCCCGAATTGTGGCAGGCGTTCCGACCGTTGGGACTGACGCATCTGGTCAGTATTTCGGGTTTGCACGTTACGATGGTGGCGGTGCTGTTTGCGTGGCTGGCGAAGCGGCTGCTTGCCTGTTCCCCGCGCCTTCCCGCCCGGCCGCGCGTGTGGGTTTTGGCGGCGGGGTGTGCGGGCGCACTGTTTTACGCGCTGCTTGCCGGTTTTTCCGTGCCGACGCAGCGCAGCGTTTTGATGTTGGCGGCGTTTGCGTGGGCGTGGCGCAGGGGAAGATTGTCGGCGTGGGCGACGTGGTGGCAGGCGTTGGCGGCGGTGCTGCTGTTCGACCCTTTGGCGGTTTTGGGTGTGGGGACTTGGCTGTCTTTCGGTTTGGTGGCGGCACTGATATGGGCGTGTTCGGGGCGTTTGCACGAGGGGAAACGGCAAACCGCCGTGCGCGGGCAGTGGGCGGCTTCGGTGTTGTCGGTGGTTTTGCTCGGTTATCTGTTTGCCTCGCTGCCTTTGGTCAGCCCTTTGGTCAATGCGGCGGCGATTCCGTGGTTTTCTTGGGTACTGACACCGCTGGCGTTGCTGGGTTCGGTCGTGCCGTTTGCGCCTTTGCAACAGTTGGGGGCATTTTTGGCGGAATACACTTTGCGGTTTTTGGTGTGGCTTGCCGATGTGTCGCCCGAGTTTGCCGTTGCCGCCGCACCTTTGCCGCTGCTGGTGTTGGCGGTGTGTGCCGCTTTGCTGTTGCTGCTGCCGCGCGGTTTGGGTTTGCGTCCGTGGGCGGTGTTGCTGTTGGCAGGGTTTGTATCCTACCGTCCTGAAGCAGTACCTGAAAACGAAGCTGCGGTTACGGTTTGGGATGCGGGGCAGGGCTTGTCGGTGTCGGTTCAGACGGCAAATCATCATCTTTTGTTTGACACCGGAACTGCATCGGCGGCACAGACGGGGATTGTGCCGAGTTTGAATGCGGCGGGCGTACGGTACTTGGACAGGTTGGTGATTTCCCACCATGACAGCGATCATGACGGCGGTTTGCGGGCGGTGAGGAATATTCCCGATAGCGGAATGTATGCCGGACAGCCGGAATTTTATGAGGGGGCGCGGCATTGTGCGGAACAGCGTTGGCAATGGGACGGCGTGGATTTCGAGTTTTTGAGGCCGTCTGAACGCAAAAACATCGATGATAATGGGAAAAGTTGCGTACTCCGCGTAACGGCGGGCGGTGCGGCACTGCTGGTAACGGGCGATTTGGATACGAAAGGTGAGGCGGAGTTGGTTAAAAAATACGGCTCAAACCTGTACAGCCAGGTGTTGGTGTTGGGGCATCACGGCAGCAATTCATCATCTTCAGGCATATTCCTGAATACGGTTGCACCCGAATATGCCGTTGCTTCAAGCGGTTATGCCAACGCCTACAAACATCCGACCGAAGCGGTACAGAACCGTGTCCGCGCACACGGCATCAAGTTGTTGCGGACGGATTTGTCGGGCGCGCTGCAATTCGGCTTGGGACGCGGCGGCGTAAAGACCCAACGTTTGAGAGGGTATAAATTCTATTGGCAGAAAAAACCGTTTGAATGAGGTTTGAAACATAAAATGCCGTCTGAAACGGATTCAGACGGCATTTTGGCGTTAACGCCGGTTCGTGCCGGTAAGCCATATCGTTTGATTTTGAGAAATGCTTTGAGTGTATTATTTCAGCCCTTTAAGTCGTTGATTCTAGGTTGATATGATCTCAATATACTCTTTGTATTCTAAGGGGATAGGTAGATTAAAGACCAAATCCTTTAGAGGGTCTACATTTCTCCCCATTTTGTAACACAAATATAGCCGTTCATTAAGCTCAGCATAGATTCGTACATTCCTCAATTCATAGCTATTAATCGTTTCTAAATCGTCTCTATTTATTGACGCAATGATATCTCGTTCATTGTATTTCCCCGAGGAAGTATCTACTTCAAAGAGTCTGCCCCTACCATCTCCTATGATAAGAATTTTCTTTTTGTTTGGTGTTCCTTCCCAGAGCGTAATCCATCTACTTCCCATACCTAAGGGGTCTATCTTACGCTTTGGAGAGATATAGTTCTCAATCCCCTTAATATTCTGCCTGAAGATATTGCTGCTTTTAATGAATTGACGAGCAACAGTGGCGCAGAAAAGAATAGGAACTTGGGTTAAGTCCACATCATCCCAATTGTTATCAGTGTTAAATAGATTGAAAAACAGGAGTTCAGCCTTCCCTATCATCTGAGCGAGCACATACACCCTAGTTTCTCTTGATTCATCCTTTCGTTTAGTCTCAATGCTGATAACTTGATTATTCCTCCACCTTATTTCTGTCATATTTCTCATCTTAGTGAATTCCTTTGGTTTTCAGTGTGCGTCAAAAACAGAAAGGGCATTGCCGTTAACGGCAGGGAGAACCGTTTGAATGAGCGGAAAGGTTTGCGCCGGAACGGGAAATGCCGTCTGAAAGGGCTTCAGACGGCATTACGAAGATGGGCTTAATGCCAGTAACGCCACCAAGGCATATCGTCGGGCTGCCAGGCGTGCGTCAAAAACGGGCTTTTCGGGAAATTGGTTTCCAACACGCGGCGCGTGTCGGCGGCAAGCTGCGGTTTGCCGAGTTTTTGGTAGGCAAGTTCCAATATGGCGAGCGATTCTTCGACATAGCGTGTATTTTGATAGCTGCCGATAATTTTTTGGGCGCGGTTGGCGGCGGCGATATATGCGCCGCGTTTCATGTAGTAACGCGCTACCGACATTTCATTGCCGCCCAAAGCATCGACCAGTTTGATCATACGTGCGGTCGCATCGGCGGCGTATTTGCTGTTGGGGAAGCGTTGGACGAGTTCCGCAAACGCCTGGTACGCTTCGCGGTTGGCTTTCGGGTCGCGGTCGGACCAGTCTTGCGAGGCCAGTTTGTTCAAGAAGGACTGGTCTTCGTTGAACAGTACCAAGCCGCGCAGGTACAGCGCGTAATCCATGTTCGGATGCTGCGGATGGAGGCGGCGGAAGCGTTCGATTGCCGCCAGAGCTTTGTCTTTTTCATCGTCTTTATAATAGGCGTATGCGGTATCCAGTTGCGACTGCCGGGCATGTCGGCTGGTGGGGAAGCGCGATTCCAAGATTTCGTATAACTTGACAGCCCGCGTATAATTGCTGCTGTTCAATTCGTCCTGGGCTTCGGCATAGAGCTTCTCCACACTCCAATCTTGGGTAATCTGGGCATCTTTATCGACCGTACCTTGGGTGGCACAGGCACTCAGTGCCAAACCTAATGAAACCGTTAAAAGAATTTTTTTCATGCAGAATACTTCCTTTGATAATAAATCCGATTATAGCGACGATTCAGACTTTGCGTCAGCTTCCGAAACTGAAAACCGTATCGGTCTGACCGTTCCGCTCGAGCTTGCCGGCGGGCGGCTGGATGCGGTGTTGGCGAAACTTTTGCCCGACTACTCGCGCAGCCGGTTGACATCATGGATTAAAGAAGGCGCGGTTATTGTAAACGATAAACCTTCGCAACCCAAAGACAAAATGATAGGCGGCGAGCAAATTTGTGTAACCGTCCGTCCGAGTGAGGAGAATCTGGCGTTTGTTCCAGAGCCTATGGATTTGGATATTGTTTACGAAGACGATACCGTCATCGTCGTCAACAAACCGGCCGGACTGGTGGTGCATCCGGCGGCGGGCAACTGGACGGGGACGCTGCTCAACGGTCTGTTGGCGCATTGCCCCGAATTGAGCCAAGTACCGCGTGCAGGCATCGTACACCGTTTGGACAAAGAAACCAGCGGGCTGATGGTGGTCGCCAAAACCCTGCCGGCGCAAAATTCCCTTGTGCGGCAGCTTCAAGAGCGCACGGTCAAACGCATTTACCGCGCCGTCGCCAACGGCATCGTCCCCTTTGACGGCAAAATCGAAACCCAAATCGGACGCGATCCGCACAACCGTCTGAAAATGGCAGTCGTCAAATTCGGCGGCAAACCTGCCGTAACCCACGTCAAAGTGTTGGAACGCTATCTGGCGCACAGCTATATCGAATGTTCGCTCGAAACGGGCAGGACGCACCAAATCCGCGTGCATATGCGCGAGGCCAACCATCCGCTTGCCGGCGATCCCGTGTACGGCAACCCGCGCCATCCGTGCGGCGACACGGTGAAAGAAGCCGTTAAAAGTTTGGGCGCGCGTCAGGCATTGCACGCCTACCGCTTGAGTTTCGTCCATCCGGAAAGCGGCGAAACCGTTTCGTTTGAAGCCCCGATTCCCGACGATATATATCATTTGTTGTCCGTTCTCCGTCTTGAAGCCGGTTTGGATTCGTCTTTGAGCAATGAAGAGGAATGGCAGGGCAAACTCGGCGCGGATGACGACGATGATTGGAACGAAGACGACTACGATGTCGAAGTGGTTTATGTAAGGGAGTGAGGCGGCTTGAAAGGCGGGGCGAACGCAGGCAGCCGAACCGGAGCAGCCGGACAATCGTCCCTGCCGATTTCAAACAAAGGCCGTCTGAAGGGGCAGGGCAGAAACCGCCGGTTTCGTTTGTCCCGTTCAGACGGCATTATGATGAAAGGCGTTTAGGGTTTTTTATGTTTACCGGCTTTGGCCGCCCAATAAGTTGCCAGCAGCGAGCCGGAGATATTGTGCCACACGCTGAACAATGCGCCCGGAACGGCAACGACCGGCGCGGCGGCAAAGTGTGCGGCGGCAAGCGCGGCGGCCAGGCCCGAGTTTTGCATACCGACTTCGATGGCCAGAGTTTTTTGTGCATCATAAGGCAGGCCGGTCCATTTGGCGGCAAAGAAGCCGAGCAGGTAGCCGATGCCGTTGTGGAGTACGACAACCGCAAAAATCAGCAGGCCGCTTTCCATAATCTTGCCTTTGCTTGCCCCAACAACCGCGCCGATAATCAGCACGATGGCGGCAACGGAAACCAGCGGCAGCGAATCGGTCAGCTTTTCGGTTTTACTGCCCAAAACCTTATGGACAATCAAACCCAAAATAATGGGGAGCAAAACCATTTTGACGATGGACATCAACATACCGGCCGCTTGGATTTCCAGCATTTCACCGGCAAGCATCAGGAAGATGGTGGGAGTCAGCAATGGGGAAATCAGGGTGGAAACAGACGTAACGGCAACCGACAAAGCCACATTGCCGCGCGCCAGATAGGTCATCACATTGGAAGCCGTACCGCCCGGGCAGCAGCCGACCAAAATCACGCCGACCGCGATTTCGGCAGGCAGGTTCAACAGTTTGGACAGCAGCCAGGCGGTTGCCGGCATAATGGCGAATTGTGCGATTACGCCGATGATGACGGCTTTGGGATGTTTGAACAAAATATCGAAGTCGGAAGGTTTGAGCGTCAAACCCATACCGAACATAATAATGCCCAGCAGCCAAGGAATATAAGGCCCCGCCCATTTGAAGGTGTCGGGCGCGAAAAAAGCGGTGGCGGCAAAGAGCGCGGCCCAGAGGGAAAATGTTTTTCCGATAAAGCTACTGATTTTACTGAGGATATTCATAATAATGTGTTGCGTGTTTGTTTTTAAGGGAAGGCAAGCATACACGCCTTAACCTTAATTTGCAAAATGACCGCGCCTAAACAATGCCGCCTGAAAATGGAGATTGGTTTTCAGACGGCATCGCCCGAGAGGTGTCGGAAACGGACTTTATCCCCATTCCTTTTCGGTTGAAACCCGTCTGTTTATGGCGATAGAATCTAATCGGAGGGCAGTCTCGTTCGGGCAACACGAAGTGCGGTGCTTGATGTGCCGTCCTCTGTTGAAACATATAAAGCTCGGAGAAAGTATAGTGGATTAAATTTAAACCAGTGCGGCGTTGCCTCGCCTTAGCTCAAAGAGAACGATTCTCTAAGGTGCTGAAGCACCAAGTGAATCGGTTCCGTACTATTTGTACTGTCTGCGGCTTCGTCGCCTTGTCCTGATTTAAATTTAATCCACTATATATAAGGGCATCATTCCCGCACCTGCAAGAATCCGAATCCGAACGTTTGAACAATTGAAAGCAATCCTGAATCTCCGGATTCCCGCCTGTGCGGGAATGACGAAAAAACAAGCATCCATTTGCCCCGAAGGCAGTTAATCAACCCTTTCCGCCACACACCTATTCCAATATCCAATGAAAACCATCACAGAAACCCTAAATCTTGCCCCGAAAGGCAAAAACTTCCTGATCGCCGATTGGCCCGCGCCCGCCAATGTGAAAACCCTGATTACCACGCGCAACGGCGGCGTGAGCCAAGGTGCGTATCAGAGTTTGAACCTCGGTACGCACGTCGGCGACAATCCCGAAGCCGTGTGCCGCAACCGCGAAATCGTGCAACAGCAGGTCGGATTGCCCGTTGCCTACCTCAATCAAATCCACAGCACCATTGTCGTCAACGCTGCCGAAGCATTGGACGGCACGCCCGATGCGGATGCTTCCGTGGACGACACGGGTAAAGCCGCCTGTGCCGTGATGACCGCAGACTGCCTGCCTGTTCTATTTTGCGACAGGGCAGGTACGGCGGTTGCCGCCGCACACGCGGGCTGGCGCGGTTTGGCGGGCGGCGTATTGCAAAACACCATTGCCGCGATGAAGGTTCCGCCTGTCGAAATCATGGCGTATCTCGGCCCTGCCATCAGTGCGGATGCGTTTGAAGTCGGGCAGGACGTGTTTGATGCGTTCTGCACGCCCATGCCCGAAGCCGCCGCCGCATTTGAAGGCATAGGCGGCGGCAAATTCCTTGCCGACCTCTACGCGCTGGCACGTCTGATTCTGAAGCGCGAAGGCGTGGGCGGCGTGTACGGCGGCACGCATTGTACGGTTTTGGAACGGGATACTTTCTTTTCCTACCGCCGCGACGGAGCGACAGGGCGTATGGCGAGCCTGATTTGGCTGGACGGCAATGCCGTCTGAACACGCCGCTGGTATAATCTACCGACTTTGTGCTTTTGAGAAAGGCAAGCCATGAACAAACTGTTTCTTACTGCCGCAGTGCTGATGCTGGGCGCGTGCGGTTTCCACCTGAAAGGTGCAGACGGCATTTCTCCGCCGCTGACCTACCGGAGCTGGCACATCGAAGGCGGACAGGCATTGCAGTTCCCCTTGGAAACCGCGCTGTATCAGGCTTCGGGCAGGGTGGACGATGCTGCCGGCGCGCAGATGACCCTGCGTATAGACAGCGTTTACCAAAACAAGGAAACCTATACCGTTACCCGTGCGGCAGTCATCAACGAATATCTTTTGATATTGACGGTTGAAGCGCAGGTATTGAAACGCGGCGAGCCGGTCGGCAAACCGATGACCGTGTCCGTCCGCCGCGTTCTTGCTTATGCGGACAACGAAATTTTGGGCAAACAGGAAGAAGAAGAAACCCTGTGGGCGGAAATGCGGCAGGATGTTGCCGAACAGATTGTCCGCCGCCTGACCTTTCTGAAGGCGGAATGACGTGGTGGCACATATCGGACGCATCGATACGGACGCGCCTTTGAAACCTCTGTACGTCATCCACGGCGAGGAAGAACTGTTGCGTATCGAGGCATTGGACGCATTGAGGGCGGCGGCGAAGAAGCAGGGTTATCTCAATCGTGAAGCCTATACCGCCGACGCGTCTTTCGATTGGAACGAACTGCTGCAAACCGCAGGCAGTGCGGGTCTGTTTGCCGATTTGAAGCTGTTGGAACTGCATATCCCCAACGGAAAACCCGGCAAAAACGGCGGCGAGGCGTTGCAGGATTTTGCCGCCCGACTGCCAGAAGATACGGTAACGCTGGTTTTGCTGCCCAAACTGGAGAAAACCCAGCTTCAGTCCAAATGGTTTGCCGCATTGGCGGCAAAGGGGGAAGTGTGGGAAGCCAAACCGGTCGGCGCGGCGGCTTTGCCCCAATGGATACGCGGACGGCTGGACAAAATCGGTTTGGCTATCGAGGCAGACGCATTGGCACTGTTTGCCGATCGCGTGGAAGGCAATCTGTTGGCGGCGCGTCAGGAAATCGACAAGCTCGCACTGCTGTATCCGAAAGGACATACCCTAAATATCGATGAGGCGCAAACCGCCGTCGCCAATGTTGCCCGCTTCGACGCGTTCCAACTGGCAGGCGCGTGGATGAAGGGCGATGTCCTGCGCGTATGCAGGCTTTTGGACGGATTGCGGGAAGAGGGCGAAGAACCGGTGCTGTTGCTGTGGGCGGTTGCCGAAGACGTGCGGACGCTGGTCCGGCTTGCCGCCGCCCTGAAACAGGGGCAGAGCATCCAATCCGTCCGCAACAGCCTCAGGCTTTGGGGCGACAAACAGACGCTCGCACCGCTTGCGGTCAAGCGGATTTCCGTCGTCCGCCTGCTTGACGCGCTCAAAACCTGCGCCCAAATCGACCGAATCATCAAAGGCGCGGAAGACGGCGATGCGTGGGCGGCGTTCAAACAGCTTGTCGTGTCGCTGGCAGAATAAAGCGGTAATCCCCAAAATCCGAAAATACGGTAAAATACCGTCAATCCCGATAAATATTTGTCAATCTGTCCGAAAGTGTTTCAGACGGCATGGCTACCTCAATAAAGGAACATCAACCCTATGGACAATAAGACCAAACTGCGCTTGGGCGGCCTGATTTTACTGACTACCGCCGTTTTAAGCCTCATTATCGTATTGATTGTCGATTCCTGGCCGCTTGCCATCCTGCTTGCCGCCATCATCGTCGCTGCCGCTGCGGGCGGTTTTGTTTGGACCAGCCGCCGTCAGCAGCGTCTGTTTATCGAACGTCTGAAAAAATTCGATATCGATCCGGAAAAAGGCAAAGTCAATGAGGCCAACCTGCGCCGTATGTATCATAGCGGCGGACAATACCAGAAGGATGTCATTACTTTAATCTGCCTGTCGCAAAAATGTTCGGTTGACGAGGCGCATGCCATGTTCAAAAAACGTCCGTCTCGTCAGGAAATCAACCAAATGGCGGCAAAACAGTCGCGCGGCCAGAAGCGTCCGCACCGTTAACCGCCGCAAGGCATATCTGCATCAATGCCGTCTGAAGCCTATTGGCGTTTCAGACGGCATATTCTGATTGAAAAGATGATGACACTGAAAACCGCCCCGCTCAAACGCCGCTTCGCCGCCATACCGTACGAAATGCTGCTGGCAGGTGCGGCAACCTGTCTGGCGGCATTGATTGCCGGTATCGCCGCCATTTTCCTCAATCCTGTTTCTACCCTGCTTTCCGCCTTGGTAACCAGTATCCTGATAATGGGTTCGTGGTGGGTGTATTTCCGCACCAACTGGCACGGACAGGGGCAGACTTTGGCAATGAGGACATGGAAAATCGGTTTGTGCGATGTTAACGGTATGCAGCCGTCTTTGCACCTGCTGCGCCTGCGCTTTATTTGGGCGTGCATATTCATTGTCTTCATTCCTATGCTTGCTTATGCCGGATTGCGCCACTTCCTCGGCATTCCACCCAAGGGCGCAGCCGGCGCGGCATTGGTTTGGCTGATTTTGCCGTGGGGGTTCGCACTGCTGAATCCCGATCGGCAGTTTCTGTATGATTTTCTTGCAGGAACAAGATTGGTGGAGGTCAAAGGAAAGCCCTAAGCCTTTATACCGCAAAGGTTTCAACCTGAAAAAATGCCGTCTGAAAGGGCTTTCAGACGGCATTTGGTTATCGGGGAAACCGATTATTCAATATTCTGCACTTGTTCCCGCATCTGCTCGATTAAGACTTTCAGTTCGACCGAGGCTCGGGTGCATTCGGCGGCAATGGATTTGCTGCCCAAAGTGTTAGCTTCGCGGTTTAATTCCTGCATCAGGAAGTCCAGCCGTTTGCCGCTGCTGCCTTTGTGTTCGGTAACGATGCGGCGTACTTCGTCGATATGCGTGCGCAGGCGGCTAAATTCTTCGTCGATGTCGGATTTTTGGACAAACAGGGCAAACTCTTGTTGCAGGCGGTCGTTGTCGATGCTGCCGACTGCTTCTGCAAGGCGGGCGCGGATTTTTTCTTTATGCGCTTCCACCAGCTCGGGGAAGATTTCGCTCAATGCCCCGATGATTTCTTCCATAGACTCGAGGCGTTGTAACAGGTGCTCGCCTAATTTCTTACCTTCCCGCTTGCGTGCAGCAGTAAAGTCTTTTAACGCTTTTTCAGTCAGTTTGGTAATGCTTTTTGCCAATTCTTCCGTATTTTCCCTTTGGCTTGCCAATACGCCGGGAAAACGTAAAATATCGGCAACCCCCAATTTTGCCAGGTCATGATGTTTACGGAGGGTTTGGTTGATTTCTGCAAGTTGTCCGACCAAGTCGTGATTCAGTTCCAAAGATTGGTTTCTGTTTTCCGCATCTTGGATTTGAATTTTGCATTCGACTTTGCCGCGTGCCAGATGGGATGAAATCTGCTCGCGGATGCCGCTTTCTAAATGGCGCAAATCATCCGGCATCCTGATTTGAATGTCCAAAAAGCGGTGGTTGACGGCGCGGATATCGAGGTTGATGCGTTTGCTACCGCACTCTGCCGCCGCGTTGGCAAAGCCGGTCATGCTGTGGATGTGGATATTTCCGCTGCTCATGTCGTTCTCTGAAGTCCGTTAAAATGGAATCAATATATCACATCTATATGGCGGCAAGCGTTTTCGGGTGTGAAAAATTGAAGATTTCGCAGCGGTAGATTGGAATCACGCGCTTTTGTTGCTGCAAGGAAGGGTAATGCATCAAGCAAAATCTCCAAAACCCGAACAGGCTATGGTTTTTTGCCAAAATGATTTTTGCAAGCCGTTGGCTGCAAGTGCCGATTTATGCGGGGTTGATTGTGGTACAGGCGATTTATGCCTATAAGTTTTTGAAATCGTTGAGGCATCTGGCTATGAATTTGGGTGTGTCGGACGAAAACGCCATCATGCTCGCTGTTTTGAATCTGATTGATGTGGTTATGATTGCGAATCTGCTGACCATGGTGCTGATTGGCGGGTATGAGACGTTCGTATCCCGGTTGCGCATCGACGACCATCCTGACCGGTCCGAATGGTTGAGCCATGTGAATGCACCGGTATTGAAGGTGAGGCTGTTGATGTCGATTATCGGCATTCATCCATCCATTTGCTCCAAACATTTATCAATTCCGCTAATCTGTCGGAAAAGCAGCTGATGTGGCAGTGTCTGGTGCATGTCTGCTTTTTGATTTCGGCGATTGCGATGGCTTGGACGGATAAAATAGTGTACGGCACGACGCACAAACCGCATTGATGTTTACCAAATAAAATACCCGACAAATTGTTTTGTCGGGTATTTTATTGTGTATATTTCAAACCGCTTCGGCTTCTTCGGTCAGGAAACCGCGCAGTTTCTGCATGGCTTTTGCTTCGATTTGGCGGATGCGTTCGGCAGATACGCCGTATTCGGCGGCAAGCTGGTGCAGCGTCAGACCGCCGTCATCTTGAAGCCAGCGGCTTTCCACAATACGGCGGCTCCTGTCATCCAGTCGCGCCAAAGCGTTTTGTAAACCTTCTGTTTGCAGCGCGTAATGTGCCTGTTTCGACAGTTGCCGGCTCGGTTCGGAATCGTGGTCGGCAAGCCAGTCGATGGGGGCGAAGCTGTCTTCGTCATCGCTGTTGTCTGCCATGATGGCGATGTCGTGTCCCGTCATGCGCTGTTCCATTTCCAGAACTTCGGAAAGTTTGACACCCAAGTCGTCGGCAATGCTTTGCGCTTCTTTGGGGGACAGGGCGTTGAGGTTTTTACGCATACTGCGTAAATTGAAAAACAGCTTGCGTTGCGGCTTGGTGGTGGCAACGCGGACCAAACGCCAGTTTTTCAGGATAAATTCGTGAATTTCCGCCTTAATCCAATGTACGGCAAATGAAAATAGGCGCGCACCCCTGCCGGGTTCGTAGCGTTTGACCGCCTTCATCAGTCCGATATTGCCTTCTTGAATCAGGTCTGCCTGATTCAGCCCGTAACCGTCATAGCCGCGCGCGATGGAAACGACGACGCGCAGGTGGGACAGGATAAGCTGTTTGGCAGCATTGAGGTCGCCTTTGTGTTGGCGTTCGGCAAGGCGTGTTTCTTCCTCTTGGGTCAGCATGGGAATGCTGTTGACGGTGTGGATGTATTGTTCGAGGCTGCCGTTGCCGCTTTGGATGGCGGGTAATGCGAAAGCGTTATTCATTTGAGGCATTTCCTTTCGGCTGAAACTGCGTATCGGCGGTTTGGTGTGTTGGGATGCAGTATATCACTGCTTGGATTGTGTTTCGTACGTTTGATAAAAGATATGCGGTAGGGGTTGATAAATAGGGAAATTTTATATCTGATTTCGATTGATTTTTTAAACCTGATATTTTAGGTCGATTTGGATATTATATTACATTCGGTTCTGTATGTAAACAGTATCATGGAAAAGACTGTCCGCTTTGGCGGACAGTTCCGGCATTAGGATTTTTTGTTTCGGAAAAGGCAGCCTGAAACCGAGTTCAGAGAAACCAAAACCGCGTGTGCATAAATTACACCCTACCATTTCACATTTTTGGTTGGTTGCACAGGCTACGCTGGCTTAATCTAAATCCAAGAGTATTTCAGAACAATTTGAATATGACTTATCCCATTGAATTGAAAAGATTAAATCACAACCATTCCCAAACGAATCTATGTTTATAACAATATTGTTATCAATGCAAAAATATTTTCCAAAGGTTTTATGTTCTTTAATTGTTAAATAGCGGTATTGCTCAAATACCTGCTCTATATTATGTTTAGTATTAGGAGAACATTGCAGAAATCTAATTTTTCCATTAGAAAACTTAAATTCATTACTTTGATTGATACGTGGCTTACCCAAATCCCATGTTGCAGATCCCATTCTTCTCGATATATCAGAGATAAAATTAGTTGCATGGGTTTGCTTGATTTTAGCTATTCCAATCTCACCATCATTTTTTCCATTAGTATCTCCAAAATAAACCAAAATAATCAATAAAGGAATAGCCCCAAGACAAAACTCTCCTAATTTTACTTTTAATCGTAACCATGTTTTATTTACCATTATTTACTCTATTCATTGTTTTCTCAATCGATATGTTGTACCATGACTGAAAGAGGCATTTGGTGTACCTATACCTGTTTCTACTGCCCATCTACCATCTCTTGTTTTTATAATTTTAATATTCCCACCCCAATTGCCAAAACTTACTGTAGTACTTTCCCCTGGTAAAAAATCATTTGTTTCTTTTTTCCAAATATCAGATATTTCTTTTGTATAGTGTAATTTAGGGTTAGGAACATAGACACCTTGCTGGATAAGTTCATTACATTATGAAAAGTATCAGTGTGATAAGGGTCAATATTCCTATCAACGGCCATGAGCTGCCGGCTTTCATATAGGGCGTTTCACCGGTATAGCCTTTGATGTGTCCTTCCAATATGGTTTCGGTATCGGGTTGTGCTTGGGCAATAATATTGCCTTTGGGTGCGATGATGGCGGTCGCTCCGGTGTTGGTTGCGCGAACCATATAGCGTCCGAGTTCCATAGCCCGCGCCTGCGATTGCTGGAGATGCTGGTACATGGCGTTGGATTTTCCATACCAAGCCATATTGCTGACATTGGCAAGCAGTGTGGCATCTTTGGCGGCGGCAATCAGTTCGTCGCCGAATCCGTCTTCGTAGCAGATGTTGAAGGCGATTTTTTGGTTTTTCATCATTAGGGCGGATTGCTTGCCGCCGCCTTTGCGGAAGTCGGAAAGGGGCATATCCATCATTTTGTAAAGCGGCGTGGTCAGGAAGGGCAGCGGTTTGTATTCGCCGAAGGGGACGAGGTGGTTTTTCGCGTAGTAGGGGATGCCGTCCTGATTGTTTTCCTGATAACCGGTCAGGTTGATGATGGCGTTTTCGTAACCGTTGCCGTCCGAAGTGTATTGGCTGATGCCGACGGCGAGCGTGCTGCCGTTGTTTTGCGCCTGTTCGGCAAATTGCGCCAGTATGTTTTCCGGCAGGTTTTGGCGCATGACGGGGATGGCGGTTTCGGGCAGGATGACGATGTCGGCAGTGGTTTTGCCGACCTGTTCGTAATATTTCTGTATGGTCGGGATAACTTGGTCTTCACGCCATTTGATGGTTTGGGCGATGTTGCCCTGAAGCAGGGCGACGGTGCTGCGGCTGCCGTCGGGGCGGGTGAAGTCGGTTTGTTGGGCGGTGTAGCCTGCGGCAAGCAGGGCGGCAATCAGGATAATTGGAAGCAGGCGTTTGCCCGAACGTGCGGTGTTATCACTCGCCAAAACCAGCCAGACACCGAGAAAGGCGGTCGCCAGTGTAACCATGTGGATGCCGCCCAATGGGGCGAAACCTGCCAGCGGGCTGTCCGGGGTGATTTGGGAGTAGCCGATTGCGCCCCAGCCGAATCCGGTCAGGAAACGCTCGCGGGCAAACTCAGTCAGCGTCCACAGGATGGGCAGTACCAGACCGGTCTTTATGCCCCGGGGCAGGGTAAATTTTTTCCACAGCCAGAAACACAGTGCCGGATAGAGGGCAAGGTAGGCGGGCAGCAGGAAGGTCAGCGGTACGGCATAGAGGTCGGGCAGGCCGGAAACGTCGTGCAGGGCAGTGTGTATCCAGTAGAACTGTGTCGTGTATGCGGTCAGACCGAACAGGTAGGCGGAAGAGGCGGCAAAACGCGGACGCAGTTCGATGAGGCGGACGAAGGCGCCGAAAATCAACGGCATCAGCCAAAAGTGGTAGTAGGGTGCGAAGGTGAAGGGGGTGGCGGCGGCAAAAAGGATGAGCAAAGGCCAGTAGAGGGCGGGGTGCCGCCAGTATTTGTCCAGTTTGGAAAACATATTCGTCTGTCTGTTCGGAAGATGCCGCCTGAACGTCTTTCAGACGGCATCGGTATTTGAAAAAGGAATCAATGCCTGCCGAAACGATTCATCAGCGGCAAGGCGGGGGCGCAGGCAATCGAACCGGAAAGCAGTCAGACAACGAGGTTGGCGAAGTACTCCGCCCAGACAGCGTCCCAGTGTTGCGCGTGCAGGAAATCGTGCAGAAGGCCGAGGTTGTGGGCGACCAGTCCGCCGCCGGCAAGAAACATGGCAAGCGTGCCGACCACGCTCAAACCGCGCATAAAGCAAGGCATAAAGGCAGTCAGCATTTGCCCCGAACTGCGCGAAAAGGCTTGTGGGCGGCGCATCAGCAGCATGCCCAAGTCGTCGAGTTTGACGATGACGGCGACGATTCCGTACACCAAAACAGTCATGCCGATGCCGATTGCCGCCATCACGAGCGAGCGCGTTATCAGGCTGTATTGCTCGACCACGCACAGCGCGATGATGATGATTTCTGCGGACAGGATAAAGTCGGTACGGATAGCACCTTTGATTTTAGCCTGCTCGTCAACCGTCGTTTCGCCGCCGTCATTATGCACGTCATGTCAGTGCAGAAACTTGTGCGGCAGCTTTTCCACGCCCTCAAAGCACAGATAAATCCCGCCTGCCGTCAAAAGCGGCGTAATGAGTTGCGGCAGGAAGGCGGAAAGCAGCAGAGCCGCAGGCACAAAAAACAGCTTGTTGACAAAAGAACCTTTCGCCACCGACCAAACAATCGGCAACTCGCGTTCTGCTGATACGCCTGTAACCCGGTTGGCATTGGATGCCAAATCGTCGCCGACCACGCCGGCGGTTTCCTTTGCGGCGGCTTTAGTCATCAGGGCAACATCGTCCAAAACGGCGGTGATGTCGTCCGGCAGGGTAAATAGTGAGGCAAATGCCATTAAAGAATCCTGAAATGCGGCGCAAAGTCCGACATTATATAGGAGAATGCGGGTTTGGGTGGTCTCAGGCGGCATGAAACAGGAAAATGCCGTCTGAAGGCGGTGGTGGACATGAAATAAAGTTTCGTGAAAAGAAAATGCCGTGTTACAATCTTTCGATTTTAATTTCATGAATTTTAAGGGAGAATCTTTGGCGTGGATTGGATGAACAGTCTGTTTCTGCTGGGTGGCGCACTGTTGTTCCTGAGCGTGGTTTCGACCACTTTGTCCGCACGTTTGGGAATGCCTTTGCTGCTGGTGTTTCTTGCCGTCGGCATGCTGGCGGGCGAGGAAGGCGTTGGCGGCATTGCCTTCAATAATGTCGTGATGGCGAATTTCATCAGCCAGCTTGCTTTGGCGGTTATTCTGCTCGACGGCGGTTTGCGGACGCAGCTTTCCAGTTTCCGGATTGCGTTGAAGCCCGCGTCGGTACTCGCTTCGTGGGGCGTGTTTGCCACCGTGCTTCCGCTGGGACTGTTTGCAACTTTTTACCTCGGTTTGGATTGGAAGTTCGGCGTGCTGATGGCGGCGATTGTCGGTTCGACCGATGCCGGCGCGGTATTCAGCCTTTTGCGCAACAGCGGCGTGCGTTTGAACGAACGGGTGCAGGCGACTTTGGAAATCGAATCGGGTGCGAACGACCCGATGGCGGTTTTTTTGGTTACGGCACTGATTACCATGATTATGCAGCCGGCGGAATCGGGTGCGGCGGCATTTGTCCGGATGCTTGCGCTGCAAATCGGTTTCGGTCTGCTGACGGGTTGGGCGGGCGGAAAGATATTGGCAAAGCTGGTACGCCGTCTGAATCTTGCGGAAGGTCTGTACGCGCTGATGATTATGTCGGGCGGGCTGCTTGTGTTTGCGTTTACCAATACCATAGGCGGCAGCGGCTTTTTGGCGGTTTACCTTGCCGGCATCATTGTCGGCAACCAGCGCAACCGTGCGACGGAACACGTTTTGCGCGTGATGGACAGTTTGGCTTGGCTGGCACAGGCAACCCTGTTCGTCATGCTCGGTCTGCTGGTTTCTCCCGCCGGCGTGTTGGACAGGGCGGCGGAAGCCTTGGCGATTGCGGCGTTCCTGATGCTGGTCGCGCGTCCGCTGGCAGTGTTCGGCGGTTTGTGGAAATTCAATTACAGCCTGCGTGAAAAGGCGTATATCAGTTGGTTGGGCTTGCGCGGAGCCGTACCGATTTCGCTGGCGATGATGCCGTTGGTGACGGGCGTTCCCAATTCGCACCTGCTGTTTGATGTGGCGTTTGCCGTGGTGGTGCTGTCGCTGCTGATTCAGGGAACGACGATTCCTGTGATGGCGCGGCTGTTGAAGGTTGCCATGCCCAACAAGCCCGAACCGAAAGATACGCATGATATTTGGCTGGCGGAAAAGGAAATTGTCAGAATGTCGGCGTTTAAAGTGGTTGCCGAATCTGAAGCGGAGGGACACCATCCCGATACGGTCGAACCGATTTCCGATTCGTTTGACGCACGCTGTTTCGCATTGATACGCAACGGCAGCCGAATCGAAATGCAGTCCGACACCGTGCTTCAGGCGGAGGATTTGGCGTGGTACATCCTGCCCGACGGCAAGGTCGATAAAATGGCGAAATACTTTACCGAGACGGGTATCGGCGTCCGTGAGAATTTTGATTTCTTCGGCGAGTTTGTCGTTTCGCCGGCAGCACGTTCGGGCGATTTGGCACTTGCTTACGGTTTGAAGCTGGAAGCGGGCGAAGAGGATTTGAGCCTTGCCGAGCTTTTCGATAAGCGTTCCGACAGTCAGGAGCCGGTCGAGGGCGACCGTATTGACATCGGCGGCTTTATGCTGACCGCGAAGGAGGTTGACGGGGACGGCAATATCGGGTCTATGGGTCTGAAAGTACCGCGTTAGAAAGGTTTGGTTTGAATGCCGTCTGAAGCCGGATTGCCGGTTTCAGACGGCATTTTGTCTGTTTAGTTTTTTTTGCCTTTTGCCTGTTTTACGTCTTTTTCGGTAACGCTTCCGCCGCCGTTGTCAAAGGCGTTCATGATATAAGTGGCGACGGCGGCAATGTCCGCATCGCTGATGGCGGTTGCGGGCATGAATCCGTTGTAGGTTTTGCCGTTGACTTTGATTGTACCGTTGATGCCTTTGACCATGCTGTGCAGCAACACCTGCGGTTTTTTCATGATGAAGTCGGAGCGGTAGAGCGGCGGAAACATGGTTCCGCGACCTTCGCCTTTTTTGCCGTGGCAGGCGACGCAGTTGGATTCGTACACTTTTTGCCCTTTTGTCATGATGCTGTTGTCGGCGGCAGAAGCGGCGGCGCAGAGGCAGCACAAGACGAGGGCGGTCGGCAGTCGGGTTGTGTTCATTGGCATTTCCTTAATGTTTGAAACCTTGTTGTTGATTTTGCGTAGCGGGTGAAAGGTTTTTTTGCCGAATCGGTAGTAAGCTTGCACTTGATGTGCTGTCCAGCATAGATGCCATCATACGCTAAAGTAGCGGGAAAATGCCGTCTGAACACGGCGTTCAGACGGCATTTTAGACATGGGTCAAACAGTTTCAACGCCAGCCGCCAAGGTTTTCTTCGGCAAGTGCGACGAGTGCGTCTATCCAGTCGGGGTTGTCGTTGAGGCAGGGGATGTAGCGGTAGCTTTTGCCACCTGCTTCATAAAACTGTTCCCGCCCCATCAGGGCGATTTCTTCCATGGTTTCCAAACAGTCTGCCAAAAAGCCCGGGCAGAATACGTCCAGCTCGGTTACCCCCTGTTTGGGCAGTTTGCCGAACAAATCCTGCGTGCTCGGTGTAACCCATTTTGCCCTGCCGAATTGGCTTTGGAATGATACGGTATATTCGTCTTCGGTCAGTTCCAGTGCTTCGGCAAGCAGTTTGGCGGTGTGGCGGCACTCGTCGGGATAGGGGTCGCCGAGGTCGTAGTGCTTCTGCGGTACGCCGTGAAAACTCAACATCAGTTTTTTCCCGCGCCCGTGTTCCGCCCAATATCGGAGGATGTGGTTTTTCATCGCATCAATGTAGCCGGCGTCGTCATAAAAGCGCGAAACGGTGCGGACGCTCATTTGGTTCCGTTGGCGCAGCAGTTGTTCGCATACTTTATCTACCGCCGCTCCGCTGCTGGAAGCGGCATATTGCGGATACAGGGGAATCGCAAGTAATCTGCCTACACCTTGGGATTTCAGTTCCGCCAATACATCCGCTATCGAAGGATTGCTGTAAGTCATGGCGTGGCGGACGATGAGGTCGGGCATACGCTCGGCAAGCGCGGCAGCTTGGCGTGCTGTGTAAACTTCTAGGGGCGAACCTTCCTTAAACCAGATTTTTTCATAGGCGTGCGCGCTTTTTTTGGCGCGGAAAGGCAATACGATGCCGCGTAAAACCGGCTGCCACAGCCATTTGGACAGTTCGACGACGCGCAAGTCCGACAAAAACGATTTGAGGTAGGGGCGGACGGCGCCGGCAGTCGGCGCGTCGGGCGTGCCGAGGTTCAACAGCAAAACGGCGGTACGGTTTTGTTGCGTATAAGAAAGGGAGGGTTCTGGAAGGAATGGAAGCATGATCGGTTTCTGAAAAATAGTGCGGGTAGGGTAAATCGACAAAATGCCGTCTGAAGCGGCTTCAGACGGCATTGCCGAGAGTCAGTCTGTGCCGCGCGCGCGGTTTTCGTGGAATTGCGCCTGCCAGTCGGCAAATTTGCCTTGTTCGACGGCTTCGCGCATTTCCGCCATGATGACTTGGTAGAAATGCAGGTTGTGGATGGTGTTCAATTGCGCGCCCAAGATTTCGCCGGCGCGGTGCAGATGGTGCAGGTAGGCACGGCTGAAGTTTTGGCAGGCGTAGCAGGTGCAGCTTTCGTCTATCGGACGCTTGTCGAGCTTGTGTTTGGCGTTTTTGATTTTCAAATCGCCGAAACGGGTAAACAGCCAGCCGTTACGCGCATTGCGGGTGGGCATCACGCAATCGAACATATCGATGCCGTGCGCCACGCCGTAAACGAGGTCTTCCGGCGTGCCTACGCCCATCAGGTAATGCGGTTTGTGTTCGGGCAGCATCGGTCCGACGGTGCGCAGCATGCGGTACATTTCGGGTTTGGGTTCGCCAACGGACAGTCCGCCGATGGCAAGGCCGGGGAAGTCGAACTGTTCCAAACCGCGCAAAGATTCTTCGCGCAAATCCTCATACATCGCGCCTTGCACGATGCCGAACAGCGCGTTCGGGTTTTTCAAATCTTCAAAGGCTTTTTTGCTCCGTTCCGCCCAGCGCAGGCTCATTTGCAGCGATTTTCGCGCCTGTTCGCGCGTTGCCTCGCCCGGCGTGCATTCGTCCAACTGCATCGCGATGTCCGAGTTCAAAACCGTTTGGATTTTCATAGAAATTTCAGGCGATAAAAACAGCTTGTCGCCGTTGATCGGGCTTTTGAACGTACAGCCTTCTTCCGTCAGCTTGCGCATATCCGACAAAGAAAAAACCTGAAAACCGCCCGAGTCGGTCAGAATCGGTTTGTCCCAGCCGATAAAACCGTGAAGCCCTCCAAAGCGTTCGATGATCTCCAAACCCGGACGCAACCATAAATGATAAGTGTTGCCCAAAATAATTTGCGCCTTGATGTCGTGCAGGTTTTGCGGGTTCATCGCTTTGACCGAACCATATGTGCCGACCGGCATGAAAACCGGCGTTTCGATTTTGCCGTGGTTCAACTCCAGCGTGCCGCGTCGGGCGAGACCGTCTTTTTTGTGTAAAGTAAATTTAAGCATAAGATTGAATGTCAGTTGGGCGACAGGGGGCGAAATATATTTTAAAAGACGGCATTATAAATGATTTCCCACGGTTTTTCAGACGGCATCCCCAAATCTTTCCACAATGTTGCATAAAGAAATGCACATACCTCTTGCAAAAATTAAAACGACCCGATAAAATGCAAAAATTCTTTGAAGGCACGTAGCTCAGTTGGTTAGAGCACCACCTTGACATGGTGGGGGTCGTTGGTTCGAATCCAATCGTGCCTACCAAATTCCCATAACGGCATTTATGCCGTTATTTTTTAATCTTTCGGAGCGTTTGATGTTGAATATTACCTTGCCGGACGGCTCAGTCCGCCAATACGAATCCCCCGTTACCGTGGCTCAAATTGCTGCGTCTATCGGTGCCGGTTTGGCGAAGTCGGCAGTGGCAGGTAAGGTAAACGGCAAACTGGTCGATGTGTGCGATCCGATTACCGAAGATTCAAGTGTCCAAATCATTACCCCGAAAGATCGCGAAGGCGTTGAAATCATCCGCCACTCTTGCGCCCACCTTGTCGGTCACGCAGTCAAGCAGCTTTATCCGAATGCAAAAATGGTTATCGGCCCCGTCATCGAAGAGGGCTTTTATTACGATATTGCTACGGAAAAACCGTTTACGCCCGAAGATGTTGCCGCCATCGAAGCACGTATGAAAGAATTGATTGCACAAGATTATGATGTGGTCAAAATCATGACCTCGCGTGCAGAGGCGATTAAAATTTTTCAAGAGCGCGGCGAAGAATACAAACTACGCCTGATTGACGATATGCCCGAAGTGGAAGCGATGGGGATGTATCATCATCAGGAATATGTCGATATGTGCCGCGGTCCGCACGTTCCGAACACCCGTTTCCTGAAAAACTTCAAGCTGACCAAGCTGGCAGGCGCATACTGGCGCGGCGACAGCAACAATGAAATGTTGCAACGTGTTTACGGTACGGCTTGGGCAAGTAAAGACGAATTGAAAGCCTATATCCAACGCATCGAGGAGGCGGAAAAACGCGACCACCGTAAGCTGGGTAAACAATTGGATTTGTTCCACCTGCAAGATGAAGCACCGGGCATGGTGTTCTGGCATCCTAAAGGCTGGGCTTTGTGGCAAGTGATTGAGCAGCATATGCGTAAAGAGCTGAATGCTGCCGGTTATAAAGAGGTGAAAACACCTCAGATTATGGATAAAACCTTCTGGGAAAAATCTGGCCACTGGGAAAACTATAAAGACAATATGTTCGTGACCAGTTCAGAAAAACGCGAATACGCGGTTAAACCGATGAACTGTCCGGGTCATGTTCAGATTTTTAATAACGGCTTGCGCTCATATCGCGATTTGCCGATGCGTTTGGCGGAATTCGGTTCTTGCCACCGTAATGAACCAAGCGGTGCATTACATGGTCTGATGCGTGTTCGCGGTTTTGTGCAGGATGATGCACATATCTTCTGTACCGAAGACCAAATCGTCAGCGAGGCTCGTGCATTCAATGAATTGCTGGTTCGCATTTACAAACAATTCGGCTTCCATGATGTTGCTGTGAAGCTGTCCCTCCGCCCTGAACAACGCGCAGGTTCAGACGACGTGTGGGATAAGGCAGAGCAGGGTTTGCGCGAGGCATTGGCTGCTTGCGGCGTAGAATGGGGCGAATTGCCGGGCGAGGGTGCGTTTTACGGGCCTAAAATCGAATATCACGTCAAAGATGCCTTGGGTCGTTCTTGGCAATGCGGTACATTGCAACTAGATTTCGTCTTGCCGGAACGCTTGGATGCAGAATATGTCACCGAAAACAACGGTCGCGCTCGCCCTGTAATGTTGCACCGCGCCATTTTAGGTTCTTTGGAACGATTTATCGGTATTCTGATTGAAAACCATGCAGGCTCATTCCCATTGTGGCTTGCACCGGTTCAAATGGTGATTATGAACATCACCGAAAATCAGGCAGATTATTGCCGTGAACTGGCTGCCAAATTGCAGGCGGCAGGATTCCGTGTCGAATTGGATTTGCGTAACGAGAAAATCGGTTACAAAATCCGCGACAACAGCCAATACCGTTTTCCTTATCAAATCGTTGTCGGCGATAAAGAGAAACAAGAAAACAAAGTTGCGGTACGCCGCAAAGCAGAAGACTTGGGTTCTTTGAATGTAGATGATTTTGTTGCACAATTGCAGCAAGAAATCACTGATGCCCTCGTCAATCATTAATTTTTATAGGAGTATTCATCATCGCTCAAGAACGCGAAGCACGAATCAATGGTGAAATTACCGCCAAAGAAGTGCGATTAATCAGTGAGTCAGGCGAACAGCTTGGTGTCGTTTCAGTTCGTGAAGCTTTGGCTATGGCCGAAGGGCAGGATGTCGATTTGGTAGAGATTTCCCCAACTGCTAAACCGCCCGTATGCAAACTGATGGATTACGGTAAATATAAATACCAGCAGGCCAAGAAACGCGACGAAGCCAAGAAAAACCAAAAGCAGGTGCAAATTAAGGAAATCAAATTCCGTCCGGGTACAGATGAGGGCGATTATCAAATCAAGATGCGCAACATCAACCGCTTCCTTGCCGACGGCGATAAAGTCAAAGTGACATTGCGTTTCCGAGGCCGTGAAATGGCCCACCAGCAACTCGGCGCGCAACTTTTGGAACGCGTAAAAGAGGATTTGGCTGAAGTGGCACAAATCGAGTCCTTCCCTAAAATGGAAGGCCGCCAAATGGTGATGATGATTGCGCCTAAGAAAAAATAAAGCTATAATTCTCCGCTTACTCCGATTGCCGCTTCGGAGTAAGTTTTCAATTGCGGCAAAAAACCGTGGCATTGTGGGTTCAAGTGTTTGAAACCGATGTTTTAAAACCCCCTAATGCCTTATCCGATAACGAATGGAGTTTTCCCATGCCTAAAATGAAAACCAAGTCTAGCGCGAAAAAACGCTTTAAAGTACTGGGTAACGGCGGTGTGAAACGCGCTCATGCGTTCAAACGCCACATCTTGACTAAAAAGACCACCAAAAACAAACGCCAACTGCGCGGTACCTCTATGGTAAACGATCACGATTTGGCTTCTGTTGCTAAAATGTTACCCTACGCTTAAGGAGTTTAGAATATGCCACGCGTAAAACGCGGTGTAACCGCCCGTGCCCGTCACCAAAAAATCTTCGCGTTAGCCAAAGGCTATCGCGGTCGTCGTAAAAACGTTTACCGCGTTGCCAAGCAGGCGGTAATGAAAGCCGGTCAATACGCATACCGTGACCGCCGCCAACGCAAACGCCAATTCCGTCAATTGTGGATTGTCCGTATCAATGCAGGTGCGCGTGAAAACGGTTTGTCTTACAGCAAATTTATGAACGGTCTGAAACGCGCCTCTATCGAAATCGACCGCAAAGTATTGGCTGATTTGGCCGTGTTCGATAAAGCCGCTTTTGCACAATTGGTTGAAAAAGCCAAAGCTGCTTTGGTTGCTTAATCCAAAAAATTGAAAAGGAAGCTGCGGCTTCCTTTTTTCTTTGTTTGCAGAAATTCTATGTGATTGATTTTCTTTCTTTAAAGTCTATTTTTTTAAATAAATTTGCGTTAAAATACAGAAAATTTATCCAATGGATTGACCGTGAAGAAAATAAGGTCGTCTGAAGAGTCTGATATGTCAGGCTATACAGGCGGCCTCATTGTTTCAGGTGGCATATCATTAATTGACAGACTTGATATTATGGAAAATGTAAACCGTATCGTTGCAGAAGGCATTGCCGCAGTAGAAGCTGCGCAAGATTTCAATACATTAGAACAAATTAAAGCACGCTATCTCGGTAAAACCGGCGAATTGACCGGGCTTCTGAAAACTTTGGGTCAAATGTCGCCTGAAGAGCGCAAAACCATAGGCGCGCATATCAATGAGTGCAAAAACCGGTTTCAGACGGCCTTTAACGATAAGCGCGATGCCCTCAACGAAGCCAAGTTGCAAGCCCGACTTGCCGCCGAAGCCCTTGACATTACCCTGCCCGGACGCGCTCAGGAAGGCGGCAGCCTGCATCCCGTAACCCTGACCTTGCAACGTGTGGTCGAACTCTTTCACGGAATGGGTTTTGAAGTGGCGGATGGGCCTGAAATCGAAGACGATTTCCACAATTTCCAAGCCCTGAACATCCCTGCAAACCATCCTGCCCGCGCCATGCAGGATACGTTTTACGTTGAAAACGGCGATGTTTTGCGTACGCACACTTCCCCGATTCAAATCCGCTATATGCTTGACAAAAAAGAGCCGCCCATCCGCATTATCGCCCCCGGCCGCGTTTACCGTGTGGACAGCGATGCCACGCACTCGCCTATGTTCCATCAGGCGGAAGGTTTGTGGGTAGAAGAGGGCGTAACCTTCGCCGATTTGAAAGCCGTGTTCACCGACTTTATCCGCCGCTTTTTTGAACGCGATGATTTGCAAGTGCGTTTCCGCCCGTCTTTCTTCCCATTCACCGAACCGTCTGCCGAAATCGACATTATGGGCGAAAACGGCAAATGGCTGGAAGTCGGCGGCTGCGGCATGGTACATCCCAACGTGTTGAGAAATGTGAATATCGATCCCGAAAAATACACCGGTTTCGCTTTCGGTATCGGTCTCGACCGTTTCGCTATGCTGCGTTACAACGTGAGCGATTTGCGACTGTTTTTTGATAACGATTTGAATTTTTTGAAGCAGTTTGCGAAATGATTGTGTAGGCTGCCTAAAAATGAAAAAAGCAGCCTGTGCCTACCTCAGGAAGCTAAATCATGAAACGCTATGTCGCTCCATTATCCGCCTGCTATGCGTTTACTATGGTGCTGTGGTTGCTGTCTTTTTACAATGTGGCTTGTACAAATATTGTTGATATATATTAGGGGGATTATATGATTAAATCATTTGAGCTTGAAAATTTCGGGCCGATTAGCTTATTGAAGGCTGATAATTTAGGGAAAATAAATTTAATTATTGCAGAAAATAGCAAAGGGAAAACTTTTATTTTAAAGGCATTATATAGTGTTTTAAAAAGTCATGAGGAAGCTCATAAAGGAAAGAATATTCGTGATTTTTCTGAGGAATTGCGAGATAAGCTATATTGGACGTTCCAAGTAGAGGAAATCGGTGATTTAGTTACAAGAGGAAAAGAAAATCCAAACGAACGGCCTCTTAAGTTAAGTATGACTTTGGAAGATAGTTCTTCAGTTTTGTTTTCTTTTGGTAGAACTACCAAAAAGCTAATTAAACCGGAGCTATACGAACTTTCTCCCAGAATAAACGCTAACTCTATTTTTTTACCACCCAAAGAAGTTCTATCACTATTTGATGTAATTAAAAAATCAGAGGAAGAAAAGAGATTTGGTTTTGATGCTACTTACATTGATTTGGTAAAAGCATTGGATATTAAACCAACAAAAGGGAGGAATTACCCTGAGGCAGCGGAAGCTAGAAAGGATCTAGAAGCATTGTTTGGCGGTTATGTTAGCTACAATGATAAAAAGAAGGCATGGGTATATGAAAAAGATAGACAAACTTTCTCTATCAATTCTACAGCAGAGGGGGTAAAAAAGATTGGGATATTAGACACTCTATTAGGAAATCGGTTTTTGAGTCCTGGATCAATCTTATTTATTGATGAGCCAGAAGCTAATCTACATCCGAAAGCAATTAATCAATTTCTAGAAATTCTGTTTTCCTTATCTAAATCCAAATTGGGAATACAGATTTTTATGAGTACGCATTCATATTTTGTTATCAAGAAGCTGTGTTTATTAGCTAGAAAGCATAGTGAAAGTATTCCTGTTTTTATGCCTGGAAAAGAAAAGGAACAGACTACTTGGGTGCAGGAAAATTTACAAAATAGCATGCCGGATAATGAAATTATTGGTGAGTCTATTCGATTGTTCAGAGAAGAAATAGGTGTTTTATCTCCGGAAACAGCATGGATTGGTTAGGTTTTTATGAGTGAAATAATAAATCTCACTGAATCAGGTATAACTTTTAATCTAGTAAAAAATAACCTGTTTTATATAGAACCATATATCCGGAAGAGAAGGCAAGAAGGTATTAAGACAGTAGAGTTTATCTATCTGCAAGAAGATAATTTGTTATTTGTTGAGGCAAAACAAAGTATTCCAAATCAAGAAAAATCTCCTGAGCATTTTGATGAATATATTTCAGAGATTTATCAAAAATGGTGTAATGCATTAAATGTTGAAATTTTGGGAATATTAGGCAGAGAAGATATCAAAGAAACAATTATGCCTAGTGCTTTTTCAAATTTGCAATGGGGTAGCATAGAAATCAAATTATTACTGGTTATCCCGGATGTGCCTCTTAATTATCTTGGGCAATTGAATGAATTAATAAAGCAAGAATTTAATAAGAAAGATACTTTGCGGTTGATTTCTTTATGGAACATTTCTGTAGAAGTAATTAATAGGGACTTAGCCATTCAAAAAGGTTTAGCTAGCTCTTGAAAATCTAAAGTTAATTAGTTAATTGAGAACATAACATGCAATTCTCCTACTCATGGCTGAAAACCCAAGCCGATACCGAACTTTCCGCCGATAAGCTGGAACATCTGTTAACCATGTCCGGCTTGGAAGTGGAAGAGGTCGAGACTGCCGCGCCTGCGTTTGCGGGCGTGGTGATTGCCGAAGTGAAATCCGTTGAAAAACATCCGGATGCCGACCGTTTGAACGTTACCCGAGTCGATGCGGGTACGGGTGAGTTGGTGCAGATTGTGTGCGGTGCGCCGAATGTGAAAGCGGGTATCAAAGTGCCGTGTTCGCTGCCGGGTGCGGTGTTGCCGGGCAATTTCAAAATCAAGCCGACTAAAATGCGCGGTGTGGTGTCGAACGGGATGTTGTGTTCCACTGACGAACTCGGACTGCCCGACGACGGCGTGAACGGCCTGCACATTTTGCCTGAAGACGCACCCGTCGGTGCAAACATCCGCGAATATCTGGATTTGGACGACACGGTGTTCACGCTGAAAATCACGCCTAACCGTGCCGACTGCCTGAGCATCAAAGGCATTGCGCGCGAAGTGTCCGCATTGACGGGTTGCGCGTTCAAGCAGCCTGCAATCCATCCCGCGTCAATCACGGGTAGCCGCAAACAGCCCGTGCAGATTGATGCGCCTGCCGATTGTGGCCGCTTTATCAGCCGCGTGATTGAAAACGTGAACGCGCGTGCCGCTACGCCGGATTGGATGAAGCAGCGTTTGGATCGCAGCGGTATCCGCAGTATTTCCGCGCTGGTGGACATTGGCAATTATGTGATGCTGGAAATCGGTCAGCCGATGCATGTTTTTGATGCCGACAAACTTTCAGGCAGCCTGCACATCCGCCGTGCGCGCGAAGGTGAAACGCTGGAATGTCTGAACGAGAAAATCGTTTCCCTGTCTGAAAACACGCTGGTCGTAGCGGACGAAAAAGGTGCGTTGAGCTTGGCGGGGCTGATGGGCGGCGCGGCAAGCGCGGTTTCAGACGGCACGCAAAATATCGTGCTGGAAGCGGCTTGGTTTGCGCCCGAAATCATCGCCGGCAAATCGCGCCAATACGGTTTCGGTTCGGATTCGTCGTTCCGCTTCGAGCGCGGCGTGGATTACCGTTTGCAGGCGGATGCCATCGAACGCGCCACCGAATTGGTTTTGCAGATTTGCGGCGGTGCGGCAGGAGAAATGGTGGAAGCGCAGGGTGAATTGCCCGAAGCGAAGCAGGTCGGATTGCGTTTGGACCGTCTGAAAACCGTATTGGGCGTGGACATTTCCGCCGAACAGGTGAAAACCATTTTGCAACACTTGGGTTTGCAGCCTGAGAAAACTGAAGAAGGCTTCCGCGTTACCGCGCCGAGCTTCCGTTTCGACATCGAAATCGAGGCCGATTTGATTGAAGAAATCGGACGCGTTTACGGCTATGAAAACATCCCCGACGATTACACGTCAGGCCGTCTGAAAATGCTGGAACTGCCCGAAACACGCCGTCCGCGTTTTGCCGTTTACAACGAAATGGCGGCGCGCGGCTACCGCGAAGTAGTCAGCTATGCCTTCGTTGACGAGCAGTGGGAACTCGATTTTGCCGCCAACGCCAACCCCATCCGCCTGCAAAATCCGCTGGCGGCGCAGTATGCCGTGATGCGTTCCACGCTCATCGGTGGTTTGGTGGAAATTCTGCAGAACAATCTGAACCGCAAGCAAAGCCGCGTGCGCGTGTTTGAAATCGCCCGCGTGTTCGGCAAAGGTTCAGACGGCCGGTTTGTCCAAAACGAACGCATCGGCGGTCTGTGGTACGGCGCGGCAATGCCCGAACAATGGGGTGAAAAAACGCGCAACGCGGATTTTTACGACATCAAGGCGGACGTGGAAAATCTGTTGAAAAACAAGGCGGTCGAGTTCGTCAAAACCGGACACCCCGCCCTGCATCCCGGACGCGCCGCCAATATCGTTTCAGACGGCAAAGTCATCGGCTTTGTCGGCGAACTGCATCCGAAATGGCTGCAAAAATACGACCTGACGCAAGCGCCGCTGGTATTTGAAATCGATATGGCGGCTGTGTTGGAATGCGGGAAAACGCGCTATCGGGCCGTATCGAAATTCCAGCCGGTGCGCCGCGATTTGGCGTTTGTGATGCCGGAAGCTATGAGCCATGATGATTTGCTGCTTGTCTTGAAAGGCGCGGCAAACAAGTTGGTACAGGAAATCAGCGTGTTTGACGTGTATCGCGGCACGGGACTGCCCGAAGGGATGAAGAGCGTGGCGGTCAAAGTGATTTTGCAGGATATGGAAAACACGCTGACGGATGAGGTGGTCGAGCCGCTTATCGGAAAACTGATTGGCGCGGCAACGGCGGCAGGGGCGCGGCTTCGCAGTTAAAAAATAAATATTCGCTTGAATTTTAAATAAAAATTGGTAATAATCCACAACTGTTACAACAGAAGGTAATCATATGACTCTCACTAAAGCCGAATTGGCCGATATTTTGGTAGACAAAGTCAGCAACGTCACCAAAAACGATGCCAAAGAAATCGTCGAACTCTTTTTTGAAGAAATCCGCAGCACTTTGGCAAGCGGCGAAGAAATCAAAATTTCCGGTTTCGGAAATTTCCAGTTGCGCGACAAGCCGCAACGCCCGGGCCGTAATCCGAAAACCGGCGAGGAAGTGCCGATTACCGCCCGCCGCGTGGTAACTTTCCATGCCAGCCAGAAACTCAAAGGCATGGTGGAACACTACTATGACAAACAACGTTGATTTGAAAGTTCCCGCAAAACGCTATTTCACGCTGGACGAGTTGTGCGGACTGTTGCAAATCAGCCCCTATGGTTTTGCGCAATGGCAGCATGATCACGGTGTGGTTGTCGGTTACGGCGGCGAACGCTACATCCGTTTGGATGTGGTGAAACTGTTGAAACTGAAGAGCACGTTTGCGCCGTATGCAGAAGGTGCGGAATCGGGTTCGGACGGCAACCGTCCGGTTACGCTTCAGGAAATTGGAGACGGTCTGAAAGACCTGTTGGCTGATTTGGATAAGGAATTGTGCTGATTTGAGGCCGGTTGCAGGTATGCAGCCGGTTTTGTTTTACACGCTAAAAAATAATTATAGTGGATTAAATTTAAATCAGGACAAGGCGACGAAGCCGCAGACAGTACAAATAGTACGGCAAGGCGAGGCAACGCCGTACTGGTTTAAATTTAATCCACTATATTGCGTGATTTCACATTGTTTCGGCTTGAAGCACATGGTTTTGTAATCATTTACAGGCAGGTCGCTTGGATTCCTGTTCGGGCGGTTTGCTGTTTA
>NZ_CATQFT010000007.1:0-8069 GCF_958267405.1 Neisseria maigaei
TTCCCGACATTCTGTGCTATACTTTCCAGTTCGTTCGCCGCTTCGGCAGCAGCGAAGAACCGAACTATACGCCCACAGGGGAAAACGGTCAATACTTTCAGCGGGATTTTTTTGGGGAAATTCGTCATGTCTCTGTCGGATAAGGTTTTTTATTTCCACCAAACGCTGCGCCGCCTCCAACAATCCCTTCCTCCCCCCTCCTCCGACTGGTGCGCCTTTGTGAATATGCCGTCTGAAACTCGGGGCTTCAGACGGCATTTTGTTTGCTGCTATCAGTCGGCAAACTGTTTTTTCATCCTCTCTCGGCGTTCTTGTGCCTCAACAGATAAAGTGGCTGTCGGGCGTGCCAGCAGCCGCTTCAGACCGATAGGTTCTCCCGTATCGGCACAGAATCCATAATCCCCTTCATCAATATTGCGGATGGTCGCCTGTATTTTACTGAGAAGTTTTCGTTCCCTATCCCGTGTACGGAGTTCCAATGCGTACTCTTCTTCCTGTGTGGCACGGTCGGCGGGATCGGGGGCCGATTCGTGTTCTTGGAGATGTCCTGTCGTAGCGGAAGCATTTTCGATAAGTTCGTCTTGCATTTTTACCAGCAATTCGCGGAAAAAAGCCAAATGGTCGTCATTCATATAATCGTCTTCCGACCCGTTCCAATTTAAAATATCTTGTTCCGTCAGCTTTGCCATAATGTATGTCCTCTCGGTTCACCGCAAAAAACAAAGCACCACAAAGTGGCTTTATTCCTTTGATTTTTATAAGGCTTATTGCCCAAGGCGTTTTTAGAAAACGCGCATCATAACACGTTTTGGATTGGGGTTTTTATTTTCTTTACATTATTGATATTGCCGTTCCATTTCCTGCGAACGGCGCACACAGGCACAAACGCCCTCACTTATGGCTTCGGCGACACGATGCCGCCTGAAGGCTTCCACGGCTTCGTGGGTTGTCCCGCCTTTTGACGTTACATTTTTTTGAAGCTTCTCGAAATCTTCACCCGTCTGCTCGGCAAGGGCAACCGCTCCTTTAAACGTTGCCAGACTGAGCGCGCGTGCTTCTGCCATATCAAACCCTTGTCGGATGGCGGCATTTTGCAAAGCATCCAGCAGATAAAACACATATGCCGGCCCGCTGCCGCTGATACCGGTAATGCTGTGCATTTGCGCTTCATCTTCCAACCAAACGGTCAAACCGACTGATTTCATGATTCGATCGGCAATCCTGCGGTCTGTTTCCGATACTTCCGCTTCGGCAAACATACCGGATACGCCCAGCCCGATTTTTCCGGGTGTATTCGGCATAACCCGGACAATGCGGCGTGTTCCCCCGAGGTAACGGCTGAGCGTATCAACCGACAATCCGGCTGCGACAGAAAGCACCAATGCGCCGTTGGTGCGGATATTTTTGCACGCGGCTTCCATATCCTGCGGTTTGACGGCAAGGATTAAAACATCGTCGGAATGAAGCTCCGGCAGGGTTGCCGAAGTTTCGACCCCCAACTCTTTTCCCAAACGTTCGCGTTTTTCCGCACCCCGATTGGCTATATGGATGCGGTAACCGCCTTGTTTGACCAATCCGCCCGCAACGGCAGCCGCCATATTGCCGCCGCCGAGAAAATAAACATTCATTATTTCTACCCTATTCAAAATTACCTGACTAAATTCATTCCCAATTTTTTACCATCGGACGCGCTCGGACAGACCGTTGCGCCGCAACCCCTGCTTTTTCAAACAATCAAAACCTTCCTGTTTGAACGTCTCAATCAAAGGTTTGCCGTCACGCGTACGCCAATCCAACCCGCAGGCTTCAAACTTCCCTATTTTCCTGTAAAAGTAAGATTGTTGTGCGGATTCATATTCATTTGCCCTGACGGAACGATTGCCGTCTGAAAGCGGTATCTCGTAGTCCTCTAAAGACGGCGGACTCTCGCCGCCAATGTCCCAAAAATCGATGGCGGCAGGTTTTCTCGGCTTACACCAGCCGGACAGGGACGAACACTCATACCACCCCGCCAACCGGCAGCCTGCAACCGTAAAGGCAAGCAACGCAGCCATTGCCGTATATTTTATTGCCCGAATTTCCATCAGCCCCTTTTCCCGAAAATCGCACTGCCGATACGGACATGTGTTGCACCGCACGCAATGGCGGCAGGCATATCGTCCGACATCCCCATAGACAGCACATCCGCCTTAACGCCAGCCGCATTGAGGTCGGCAAGCAGCTTTTGCATGGTCTGAAACTGGGTTTTCAACTCCGTTTCACTGCTGTTGGCTTTGGCAACGCACATCAGTCCGCGCACGACAAGGTTGGGCAGCTTCGCCACTTCCACGGCAAGCGCGACCGCTTCTTCGGGCGCGACACCGTGTTTTGCCGCCTCGCCCGCAATGTTCATCTCGATACACACCTGCAAGGGCGGCATTGAGGAAGGACGCTGCCTGCTCAGCCGGACGGCGGTCTTCAGACGGCATACGGTATGCACCCAATGCGCGCGTTCGGCGACAATTTTGGTTTTATTGGACTGCACATCGCCGATGACGTGCCACACGATGTCGGTCAAATCCGCCAATTCCTCCGTTTTGCCGTACCACTCCTGAATATAGTTCTCGCCGAAATCACGCTGTCCGGCGGCGTAAACTTCGCGGATGCCGTCTGAAGGGAAAGTCTTACTGACGGCAATCAGGCTGACAGAATGCGGCTTCCTTCCCGCCTGCAGAACCAATTTCCCGATACGGTCGAACACCTCCCGATAACGTTCTTGCAAAACCGTCATAAATTATCCCCGGTAAAAATGCTTAAATAGTTGAATCCCAAGAATCAGGGCAGTAAAATTCAGAAGTAGGAAACACCGAACGACCCAAACATTATACTGGACAATATCCCATTATGCAGATTACCGACTTACTCGCCTTCGGCGTTAAAAACAAAGCATCCGACCTTCACCTGAGTTCGGGCATATCCCCTATGATTCGGGTTCACGGCGATATGCGGCGCATCAACCTTCCCGAAATGAGTGCGGAAGAGGTCGGCAATATGGTAACTTCGGTGATGAACGACCATCAGCGGAAAATCTACCAGCAAAACTTAGAAGTCGACTTCTCATTCGAACTGCCCAACGTCGCCCGATTCCGCGTCAACGCCTTCAACACCGGCCGCGGCCCCGCCGCCGTATTCCGCACCATTCCCAGCACCGTCTTATCGCTGGAAGAATTGAAAGCCCCGCGCATTTTCCAAAAAATCGCAGAATCTCCGCGCGGCATGGTATTGGTTACCGGCCCTACCGGTTCGGGCAAATCGACCACGCTTGCCGCGATGATCAACTACATCAACGAAACCCAGCCGGCACACATCCTGACCATCGAAGACCCGATCGAATTCGTCCACCAAAGCAAAAAATCCCTGATTAACCAGCGCGAGCTGCACCAGCACACCCTCAGCTTCGCCAACGCGCTGAGTTCCGCATTGCGCGAAGACCCCGACGTTATCCTTGTCGGCGAGATGCGCGACCCCGAAACCATCGGTCTGGCACTAACTGCCGCCGAAACCGGACACTTGGTTTTCGGCACGCTGCACACGACCGGCGCGGCAAAAACCGTCGACCGTATCGTGGACGTATTCCCGGCGGGGGAAAAGGAAATGGTGCGCTCTATGCTGTCGGAATCGCTGACCGCCGTCATCTCCCAAAACCTGCTGAAAACGCGCGACGGCAACGGCCGTGTCGCCTCGCACGAAATCCTGATTTCCAACCCCGCCGTCCGCAACCTCATCCGCGAAAACAAAATCACGCAGATCAACTCCGTCCTGCAAACCGGGCAGGCGAGCGGTATGCAGACGATGGACCAATCGCTGCAATCGCTGGTACGCCAAGGGCTGATTGCACCGGAAGTCGCACGCAAACGCGCGCAAAACAGCGAAAGTATAAGTTTCTGACACACAACCGCCTTCCGGCCATACCGGCGGGAAAACAAGGTGCAAACACGCGGGGCGGGACGCGGCATCCCGCCCGGCATCCCCTTCAGAACAGGAAGCGTCCGCCTTCCTGTTGAAACCCGCCGCCGCAAACTGCAAGGCTTAAACTGAAAAGAAGTTAACGATGAGTACCAATAACCTGCACGACATCTTGGACGAAATGGTTCAAGTGTATTCTCAAAAAAAACAAAGCCGCTCCGAAACCCCGGCCGAAATCGGCGCACACCTCCACCCGCTGCTCGACCGCCTGTGCGAAACCGCAGAAGCGCAAAGCGCGTCCGACATCCTTATCAGCAAAGGATTCCCGCCCTCGTTGAAAATCAACGGCGCACTGACCCCGCAGCCGCAAAAGGCTCTGACGGGCGAGGAAACCGCCGCCATCGCCGCATCGACGATGAACGCCGAACAATCGGAAATATTCCGGCGCGACGGCGAAATCAACTACTCCGTCCAATCGCGCAGCGGCACGCGCTACCGCGCCAACGCCTACCACAGCCAAGGCCACGCGGGTTTGGTTTTGCGGCGCATCAACCACGTCATCCCGCAAATGCAGGAATTGGGCCTGCCCGAAAAACTCAAAGACCTCGCCGTCGCGCCGCGCGGGCTGCTGATTATCGTCGGACCTACCGGTTCGGGCAAATCCACCACGATGGCGACTATGCTCGAACACCGCAACAAAACCCTGCCCGGCCATATCGTTACCATCGAAGACCCGATAGAGTTTATCTACAAACCGCGCCGCTGCATCTTTACCCAGCGCGAAATCGGTGTCGACACCATAAACTGGCAGACGGCGGTACAAAACGCCATGCGCCAGTCCCCCGACGTGGTCTGCATCGGCGAAGTCCGCAGCAGGGAAAATATGGAATACGCGATGCAGCTCGCCCAAACCGGCCACCTGTGCATTTTTACGCTCCACGCCAACACCGCGCCGCAGTCGCTCGAACGCATACTCAACTTCTACCCCAAAGAACAGCACAAGCAAATACTGATCGACATCGCCCTCAACCTGTCCGGTATCGTCTGCCAACGCCTCGCCCTCAAAAAAGACAAAACGGGCAGGACGGCGGTTGTCGATTTGCTCATCAACACGCCCGCCATCCAAGACTTCATCCTGAAGGGCGACCTGATGAACATCAATAAAATCATGGAAACCGCCAAAACCGACGGAATGCAGACGATGGACCAAAACCTTTTCGAACTGTACCGGCACGGCATCATCAGTTACGAAGAAGCCCTGCGCCAGTCCGTTTCCGCCAACAACCTGCGATTGCACATCCAACTGTACGAAGAAGGCAAAATGCCCGAACTCCTTTACGACAGGGTCAACGGTCTCAACCTCGTTTCCTGATCCGCAAAACCCGATGCCGTCTGAAAACCGCATCCCCGTTTTCAGACGGCATGATTTTATCCGCCCCATTCATGTGCTACACTTTATTCACTTCATAACAATAAACCGGTAAAACCATGAAAACCCCACCCCTCAAGCCTCTGCTCATTACCTCGCTTCCCGTTTTCGCCAGTGTCTTTACCGCCGCCTCCATCGTCTGGCAACTGGGCGACCCCAAGCTCGCCATGCCCTTCGTACTCGGCATCATCGCCGGCGGCCTGGTCGATTTGGACAACCGCCTGACCGGACGGCTGAAAAACATCATCGCCACCGTCGCCCTGTTCACCCTCTCCTCACTTGTCGCGCAAAGCACGCTCGGCACAGGCCTGCCATTCATCCTCGCCATGACCCTGATGACTTTCGGCTTTACCATCATGGGCGCGGTCGGGCTGAAATACCGCACCTTCGCCTTCGGCGCACTCGCCGTCGCCACCTACACCACCCTCACCTACACCCCCGAAACCTACTGGCTGACCAACCCCTTTATGATTCTGTGCGGCACCGTACTGTACAGCACCGCCATCCTCCTGTTCCAAATCGTCCTGCCCCACCGCCCCGTCCAAGAAAGTGTCGCCAACGCCTACGAAGCACTCGGCAGCTATCTCGAAGCCAAAGCCGACTTTTTCGATCCCGACGAAGCTGAATGGATAGGCAACCGCCACATCGACCTCGCCATGAGCAACACCGGCGTCATCACCGCCTTCAACCAATGCCGTTCCGCCCTGTTTTACCGCCTTCGCGGCAAACACCGCCACCCGCGTACAGCCAAAATGCTGCGTTACTACTTTGCCGCCCAAGACATACATGAACGCATCAGCTCCGCCCACGTCGATTATCAGGAAATGTCCGAAAAATTCAAAAACACCGACATCATCTTCCGCATCCACCGCCTGCTCGAAATGCAGGGACAAGCCTGCCGCAACACCGCACAAGCCCTGCGCGCAAGCAAAGACTACGTTTACAGCAAACGCCTCGGCCGCGCCATCGAAGGCTGCCGCCAATCGCTGCGCCTCCTTTCAGACGGCAACGACAGTCCCGACATCCGCCACCTGCGCCGTCTTCTCGACAACCTCGGCAGCGTCGACCAGCAGTTCCGCCAACTCCGACACAGCGACTCCCCCGCCGAAAACGACCGCATGGGCGACACCCGCATCGCCGCCCTCGAAACCGGCAGCTTCAAAAACACCTGGCAGGCAATCCGTCCGCAGCTAAACCTCGAATCGGGCGTATTCCGCCATGCCGTCCGCCTGTCCCTTGTCGTTGCCGCCGCCTGTACCATCGTCGAAGCCCTCAACCTCAACCTCGGCTACTGGATACTGCTGACCGCCCTTTTCGTCTGCCAACCCAACTACACCGCCACCAAAAGCCGCGTGTACCAACGTATCGCCGGCACCGTACTCGGCGTAATCGTCGGCTCGCTCGTCCCCTACTTTACCCCGTCTGTCGAAACCAAGCTTTGGATCGTCATCGTCAGCACCACCCTGTTCTTCATGACCCGCACCTACAAATACAGCTTCTCGACATTTTTCATCACCATTCAAGCCCTGACCAGCCTCTCCCTCGCAGGTTTGGACGTATATGCCGCCATGCCCGTGCGCATCATCGACACCATTATCGGCGCATCCCTTGCCTGGGCAGCGGTCAGCTACCTATGGCCAGACTGGAAATACCTCACGCTCGAACGCACCGCCGCCCTTGCCGTATGCAGCAACGGTGCCTATCTCGAAAAAATCGCCGAACGCCTCAAAAGCGGCGAAACGGCCGACGACGTCGAATACCGCGCCACCCGCCGCCGCGTCCACGAACACACCGCCGCCCTCAGCAGCACCCTTTCCGACATGAGTGGCGAACCCGCAAAATTCGCCGGCAGCCTGCAACCCGGATTCACCCTCCTCAAAACCGGCTACGCCCTGACCGGCTATATTTCCGCCCTCGGCGCATACCGCAGCGAAATGCACGAAGAATGCAGCCCCGACTTTACCGCACAGTTCCACCTCGCCGCCGAACACACCGCCCACATCTTCCAACACCTGCCCGAAACCGAACCCGACGACTTTCAGACGGCATTGGATACACTGCGTGGCGAACTCGACACCCTCCGCACCCACAGCAGCGGAACACAAAGCCACATCCTCCTCCAACAGCTCCAACTCATCGCCCGACAGCTCGAACCCTACTACCGCGCCTACCGACAAATTCCGCACAAACACACCCCGAATGCCGTCTGAAGCAGTTTTGCCATTTTGCAAAGCACGGCGTGAGGTCAGGCAGTTTGTAAGATAGTTCGCAAGGCTTTGCACGGGCGGATGCACAGTGAAGATGTGCAAAGTGCAGGTTTCAGGGCGGGCGCAAGGGACTGTAAGACGGATTGTAGGGTGGATTGTAGGGTGGATTGTAGGACGGGCTTCAGCCCACCGATTCCACCGCCTCGACAAATCTGACACATCCGCCATTTCCACCACTCCAACCATTCCCTCCAAGAACCCTTGATGCGGCAGGCTGAAGCCAACCCTGCAACCAACCCTGTGCAACGCCCTACAGCCTCTTGCACACCCTTCCTGCGTATTTACGCATCTGCCCCGCGCTTCCCCTGCCGTCTGCTGACTGAACAAACCGAGACCTTTGCAAAATTCCCCAAAATCCCCTAAATTCCCACCAAGACATTTAGGGGATTTCTCATGGACACCTTCTTCCGGCAAACCGCACAAGCCAT
>NZ_CATQFT010000008.1:0-99207 GCF_958267405.1 Neisseria maigaei
AAAATCCCCCCCCCCCCCCGCATTTGCGTAAAAAAGCGTAATCCCTTTAATCATAAGGGAATGTTGACAATTAGATTGATTCTCCTAGACTGACTTTCGCAATACAATGGGACTGTCAATAATTGTGTATGGCCGTTTGCCGTCCGGCGGCCGGAAACGTCAAAAGCGCGGGCGGCGTATTGCAAGCAGAGAGAATCAATGAACAAAATTTTCCGTGTCATTTACAGCCAGGCAACCCAATCTTGGGTGGCAGTATCTGAATTAACTAAGGCACACAAAAAACAAAGCTCATCAAGTGCCAAAAAAAGTGCGTCCGGCTCTTCAGCGAACCTTATTAAATCTTCGGCCATCGCCTTGTCGCTATTAAGCGGTAGTGCGGCTTATGCGGCTGAGACTGCTGCAAATGGGTTGATTCAGATTAATTCAACAAAAGGGACGACGGCTGCTGCAACAGGTAGCGACTCTATTGCTATTGGTAAAGATTCCAAGGCAAGTGGAAACGATGGAGCATTAGCAATAGGTAGAAACTCAACAGCCGATGGAAAGAACAGTAGTATAGCCTTAGGTAGCGACTCAAAAGCCAGTGGAGAAAGCAATATAGCATTAGGTTATCTAGCGAAAGCAGATAAAAATTTTGCTGTAGCTATCGGTAGGGGTGCTAGTGCTCAACAATATAATAATGCTGTAGCTATTGGTGCAAACTCACAAGCAAATGGTGCTACATCGTTGGCATTGGGAATGGAATCGAAAACTACAGGTCACGATAGTTATGCCATAGGCTACAGAAGTGAGACCATTGGAGACACGTCAATAGCGTTTGGTCGACAAAGTACAGCAAGAGGAAAGTATGATATTGTTATGGGTGCAGAAGCTGAAACTCGAGATCAAGATGACCGTAAAGGTTATAGTATTGCCATTGGTGCTGGTGCTATGTCGGGAACTAACAAACCTGGGAAAAATCTTAATGGTAATGATGCAGGCGGTGTAGCTATTGGTACTGGTGCTTATACTGGGGTAAATCGAACTAATATTTCTTTAAACTCTTCTGTTGCAGTAGGGGCCGGTGCTGGTGCCGGATACCGCAAGGTGGATACAGATGGATTACCGACGGACAATGCTACCGATGCGGATACTAATGTTAAAGTATTGGCGAAAGCCTTTGGTGGCACTACCAAAACACTAGATTATTTCAAAAATACAGGAACGGCCAATAAGGATGGTTTCTTCTCTTTCCAAAATGTAGATATTAATGAAGCCACAGCCTTAGGTCGTAATGCCCGTGCTATCGGGGATCAATCGGTAGCCATTGGCGCGCAATCCGTAGCAGGTCAGGGCTCTATCGTTATCGGTGGTAATGATATTCAAGCCTATGATGGAAAGAAATATTTTAAGGCCAAGAATCCTGATAGCGAAGATGCCAAAGGCGTGAATGATTTTGACGCTGAGACAACGCCTGGCACAGGAAAAAATGGTCAACCAATTAGGATAACAGACAAATATAAAGAATTAGTAGGCGTAAAATTAGATAACAGCTATCGTTCTAGCTATGGTCAAGATGGTTCGACCGTAATCGGTATGCAGGCTCACTCTACCACCCCGTTGGGCGTGGCGATTGGTACGAACTCAATCGTTAGAAAAGGTGCTTTTGGTGCCACAGCGATCGGTTCCGGAGCGTCCGTATTAGCGAATGCGGAGGCTGCGGTAGCCATCGGTATGGGTTCGGAAGCGCAAGGTAATTATGCGGTGGCTGCAGGTACGGCTGCTCGTGCCAAAGAATCAGCCGTAGCCGCAGGTTATCAGGCAAATGCTGATAAATCTGCTGTGGCTGTCGGCGATAGTTCTAAGGCGGCAACCTCTTCTGTTGCAGTCGGTCAAGGTGCAGTATCGGAACAAGTGTCCGACATTGCCATCGGTCAAGGGGCGGTTGCCTCTGGCAAACAAGGTGCGATTGCCATGGGTTTAGGTACCATTGCACAAGGGCACTCATCTATTATGATTGGCGGGTCGGATATTAGCACGGCTGCGGATCAAGTTGTAAGCTATAGCAGAGAAAAAATAACGAAGGATGGCACACCTGAACTATACGATGGCAAAATTACGGAAGTAATCAATGGTAAGACCGTTACTCGTACTGTCAAATTAGTGCAAACCGAAACGGTGGCGGGGGAAAAGCTTTCCGATGCGTACCGCGAAATCACTGGCTATCGCCTGAATACCGCCTCCTTAGATTACGGCAGCTCAGACAACAAAAATGGTCATGCCTCTATCTCGATGGGGATTCACTCTCTTTCTAAAGGAGCGATGGGCGTAGCGATTGGTACGGGTGCACGAGCAGATGCACTTGGTTCAATGGCATTGGGTACGGGTGCGCACGCCGGCATGCAAAATTCGGTGGCGATTGGTACGGGTGCCGTGGCTGATGAGGTGAGCAAAGGTACACGTCAAACAGATATTTCTTACGATGAAGATGGCAACGTGGTTGAAACCGGTTCAGCGAAGGCAAAATACACTTTCAGATGGGCGGGTGGTATTAACACGTCTGAAGGGGATGTGGTTTCCTTTGGTACACCGGGTGCGGAACGCCAGTTGAAAAATGTGGCGGCAGGTCGTGTGGCGGAAGATTCCACCGATGCGGTCAATGGTTCGCAGTTAAATGCGATCACCCGTTCACTTTCTCAAACCATTACTAACGGTTGGCAAGTGGGCGGCAATAATAAATTCCGCATGTCTAACATTGGTAGCAATGACCGTGTGAACTTCCTGGATGGCTTGGGCACAGCGGTTAATATTGCTGAAATTAATCAAGCAGAAGACATAGATGGCAATAAGCTGGTCAAAATTGGGAGTGATTTCTATAAAGCAAGCGATTTTACCACCGATGGTGAGTTGAAAGCTGGTGCACAAAAAGTGGCTGTTGCGGACATAAAAAAACAACCGGCAGGTGCCAATGTTACATTTGATGTAAAAGAAGTGAACAGCACCTTGTCGGTTAACTCTGCGGGTTTGAAAGTTACCACGGGGGAAGTGACGGCAAATCCTGATGGTACGATGAATACGCCAAACAACACCACCAAAGCAAACAATGCAACGGTTACAGCAGCGATGAATGCTGCTGAAACGGCATTGGTTGCCAGCCAAAAAGAATGGCGTGAGAAAAACGATGCGTATCAACAAACAGAATCAGCGTATTTGGCAGCGGATACTGCCTTAACCAAAGGAAAAGAGGCAGTTGAAGCAATACAAGCCGATATTGCAACAACACAGCAAGAGTTACAGGCAGCACAAAGCATATTAGCAACAGACCAAGCCGCACTTGCAAGAGCACAGGCTGATGTAGATAGCACCCCAACTGACACTAAAAAACAAAGTGTACTGAATAAAGCCAAAGAGAAGGTAGGGGACTCTCAGTTTGTTGTGGATCAACGCACGCAAAAATTGGCTCACCAACAGGCAACATTGACAGAGCGTCAAAACCGGGTGTCAGCGTTAGAACAAGAAAAAACTAAAGCTGAGACAGTACGTAATACGGCAAAAGATGCTTATGATGTGGCAAATAGCGATTTAAACAAGAAAAAAGAGGCCTTTGATACTGCGAAGGAAGCCTTCGTTGCCGCCGGAGCAAACCAAATTGCCACCGTACAAAACGTGGCGGATTCTATCAACGCAAGCGGTTGGACATTACAACAAGGTACAAGCGACAAAGATCTCGTTCAACCGGGTGATAAAGTCGCATTTGCGGATGGTAATGGTACGACTGTAACGGTGACAACGGATGCAGAGAAAAAACGTAGCGAAATCAAGTTTGATGTTGATAAAGCCGATTTGACGACAACTGCCGGTAAGGTGGTTGCACCGGATTTGAAAGCGCTGGACAAAGCGGTTAAAGATGCTCAAGCTGCTGTGAATAATGCAAAAGATGCAGATAATGCAGGCAGCACCGAGACGACGAAACAAAACTTGAAAGAGGCTGAAGCTAAGCTGGCGACTGCACAACAGGCATACAACAAGGAAAACAATAAGGTAGCAACCGCACAAAGCGTTGCTACAGCAATTAATGATGCCTATTGGATTGCAGCTGCTTCAGGCAATGGCAAAAATGGTACGGATGACAATGTGAAAGCCGGCACCAAAGTTACTTTTGATGCGGGCAAAAACATTGAAATCGACCACAGCACAGCGAATAAATTTACCTTTAAAACAGTAGATAATCCTGTGTTTACAACCGTTCAAATCGGTGGCAACAAAGGTCCGAAAATCACCAACGATGGTGATAATTTAAAAGTCACTGGAGCAGATGGCACAAGCCCAATTAAAATCACCAACGTAGCTAACGGTAGCGATGACAACGATGCTGTAAACGTTAGCCAATTAAAAGCAAGCGGTTGGAAAGTTGCAGGAAATAACAAAACTGAAGTTGACACCATCAATTCAAGCGAGCAAGTGAATTTCTTGGATGGTAGTGGCACAACGGTATCTGTGACTAAAGATACTGATGCAGCAGGCAAAGAAACTGGCAACGTAAACGTGAAATACGATGTGAACGTTGGCAATGGTTTACAGAAAGATACGGCAAATAATACTATTTCTGTAACACCAGCGGATAGCACAATTACCGTTGGTACAGAGGGCGTGAAAGTAAACACGGGTGATATTGCAACGGAATCAACGGGTAAGGCAACAACTGCACTAGATAAAGCGATTGCAGAGGCGACCAAGGAATTGGATGAAGCGACCAAGGCTGGGGATGCTACTGCACAGCAAGCGGCACAAACAAAACTTGATGCTGCAAATAAAGCAAAAGCTGATGCGGGCAAACAGATTGCGACGGTAGAAAATGTTACTGAAGCCATCAACAAGGCGGGTTGGAATGCCATTGCTGCTAAAACTGGAAATGGAGAGGTGTCAGGCGAAGCAGCGCAACTTGTGAAACCGGGCGAAACCGTTACATTTGAAGCAGATAAAAACATCAAGATTGCTCAAGATGGAAGTAAATTCACATTCTCGACAAAAGATAATGTTGAATTTAAATCCGTCAAAGTCGGCGAAGAAAAAGACGGCAAAAAACCAGTCAGCTTAACAACCGAAGCGGCAACATCCGCCGATAATAATCAGACAGGAAAAGCCCCGACGACCGCGTTGAATATCAGCAGCGGTACAGGCACAGATGCGAAACCGACGCAAATTACAGGAGTGGGTTCGGTGTTGAATACGACAACGGTTACAAGCGCGCCGGACGGCACCGCACCGACAACCCAACCAAAATTGGTTAATTTGGGTACGGCACATAATCAGACGGCATTGGCAGACAATGTTTTAAACTCTGCCGCCACTGTACGCGATTTGGCAAATATGGGCTGGAAAGTTTCGGCAGATAAAGTAACCGGCGCAGACGATAAGTCATACAGTGATGTGGTGAGAAATGCGGACGAAGTGAAATTCGTCGGCACAAACGCCGCCAAAGTATCGGGTAAAACCGTGAACGGCGTACGCACCATTACCGTTGATGTGGAAGTGCCTGATGTAAAAACAGCCAAGCTGGTTTCAAGTACCGACGGTTCTGTGATTGCGCCGTCAACTGATTCCAAACTTCAAGACGCATTAAAAACTGCAAAAGACGAGTTGGCCGCATTGCCTAAAGATGCGACAGATGAACAGAAGAAAGAGGCTGAGAAAAAAGTCAAAGATGCCGAAACGGCATTAAATAAGGCTTTGGATGACAAAGGTGTTGCTACAGCTAAAAACGTTGCGGATATGATCAACAATTCCGGCTTTACGCTGAAAACTTCCGCCGATGCCGATGGTAAGAAAGATGACAAATCGACAGGCAGCGAAGTCATCAAGTCGGGCAAAGCCGTTGAAATGGTCGCGGGTAAAAACTTAACCGTGAGACAAGAAGCGGACGGTAAAGTAATTTACAGCCTGAATCCTGAATTAATTAACCTGACCAGTGCAGAGTTTAAAGCCGACGGCAAACCGACGGTGAAAATCAGTTCAGACGGCATTACCATTACGCCCGCTGCGCCGACTACCGGCGGTGAGCAAAAACCGAATGTTAGTCTGACCGAAAACGGCTTAAACAACGGCGGCAATGCGATTACCAATGTAGCCGGCAACCTTGACGGCGCGAAAACCGGTACGACCGCGCCGACAACTTCAGCAATAAAACCGACCGCACTTACCGAAACCAATGCGGCAACCGTAGGCGACGTGTTGAACAGCGGCTGGAACATCCAAGAAAAAGGTACGGCAAAAGACTTTGTCAAAGCCTACGACACCGTAAACTTCGCACAAGGCGACGGCACGGACGTGTCTGTCAGCGTGTCTGACGACAAGCAGACCTCGACCGTGAAATACAGCGTCAAAGCTGCCGACAAATCTTTGGAAGTTGGCGCAAACGGCGTGAAGGTCAAGACTTCAGACGGCATCGAGACCACGACGGACGGCATTGCCGTGAAAGCCGCCGATAAAACGCTTACGGTCGGCAAAGACGGCGTAAAAGTCAATACAGGCGCGATTGCCGCAGCAAATGGCGGCAAGGTAACTGTTACCCCAAAAACCAAGGCAGACGGCACGACGGAAACACAGGCGGAGGCAGAAACCCGCGCGGCTTCCGAGATTGCCACAGTGAAAAACGTTGCGGATGCAATCAACAGCGCGGCGTGGATTGCCAAAGTGGAAAACACGGACGATAGTGTGGACACGCCGACCGAAAACGATAAAGGCACGGCAGTCAAGGCGGGCGACACGTTGAACCTGAAAGCGGGCAAAAACCTGCGTGTCAAACGCGACGGCGGCAACATTACCTTTGCCTTGGCGAAGGACATTACAGTTAAAACCGCCAATGTGGAAAACACGCTGAGCATCGGCAAAGATAGGGCGAAAGTCAATATCGCAAGCGGTGCAAACGGTCTGACCCTCGCCGGTACGGAAACCGCCGCCGATGGCTCGATAAACAACAAAGCACCGGTCTATCTGAACGGTATCAAGCCGACCCTGACCGACACCTTGGCGGGCAGCCCGACCACGAACATTACCGGCAACATTGATGCTGCCGCCTATCACCGCGCCGCCAGCGTTCAAGATGTGTTAAATGCCGGCTGGAACATCCGGGGCGCGAAACAGGCGGGCGGCAAGGTCGAAAACGTCGATTTCGTCCGCACCTACGACACCGTGGACTTCGTCAGCGGCAATGAGGCGACGACAGATGTTACCGTTTCCGCAGAAGACGGCGGCAAACGCGCAGTCGTTACCATTACCGCCAAAAACGAAGCCGGCAGCATTACGACGGCGGGCGGCAAGGTTGTCGTCGGCACAAACGGGCAGGCAGACACAGACTCTAAAGCAGGGGACAAAGTGGCAAAAACCGGCGATGTGGCAAACGCCATCAATCAGTCGGGATGGAAAACCAATGCGACCAAAATCGATGGCAAGGCGGCAACCGACGCAAACAAAACCCAATTGATCAACCCGGGCGATGCCGTCAATTACGAAAACGGCAACGGCACGGTTGCCAATGTGGAAGTTACGCAAGGTAAGGACGGCAATCCCGATACCGTCAGCGTGAAATACGATGTCAAAACCGACGACACGACCATCAAAGTGGGCGACGACGGCAAAGTTACAGCCGTAACGGGCGTAACGGAAGCACTGTCGGCGGATGCAGGCGACAAGAAAAAAGGGCAGCTTAAAGCCAAAGACGGCGACGGAGGCAAGCTCGCCACGGTGGAAAGCGTCGCCAATGCCGTCAACAGCGCGAAATGGTATGCGAAGGCGGACAACACAGATGAAGAGATTAAAGATAAGGATAAAACCAATGACACAACAGGTGAAGGCATTGCCGCAGGCGATGAAGTAACCTTCACGGCAGGCAAAAACCTGCGCGTCAAACGTGACGGTAAAAACTTCACGTTTGCCACCGTCGAAAAACCGGAATTTGAAGGCGTAACTCTGAAAAAAGGCGGCAACACCGTCAATATCGCGCCGACTGCAAACGGTTTGGACTTAAGCAAACAACCCGCTGCGGCAGGTGGTGCGGCTCAACCGGTGAGTATTACAGGCGTAACTAGCGGTTTAGCGACTTATCCTCAAGTTGGCAACAAAGATACGCCACAAACAGGCTTGGTTGATTTAAGCAAACCGGCTACAGGCACTCCGACAGTGGGCGACAATACCGCCGCCACTGTGGGCGACTTGCGCGGTATGGGCTGGGTGCTTTCTGCCGATAAGAAAACAGACAATCCCGCTGAGACTTACAACGCGCAGGTAAAAAATGCCGAAGAAGTGAAATTCGTGGGTGCATCGGGCGTTACCGTTTCCGGTAAAACGGATGGTAATGTCCGCACCATTACAGTGGGCGTGGATCACCAGCTTGCGACGAACAATTCGGTCAAACCGGTGGAATATACCAAGAAAGACGGAACAAAAGTCTATCCGAAAACCGTGACCAAAGATGACGGCACGACGGAAACCAAGTTTTATCCGAATGCCGACGGTACGGGAGGCGAAGTGCCGGCGGGCGACGTAATCGTTTCGGTCAACGGCGCGAAAGGCACGACATCTCCGACCACCTTGTCGAATGTCAAGTCAAACCTTCCTGAAACCCGCAACACGGCGGATGCCGCCGATCCGACCGGCAAACCGGCAAGCAAATCGCAATCCGCCCCGACAATCGGCACGGCGGACGGCAATGTGAATGCGAACAACGCCGCCACTGTGGGCGACATCTTAAACAGCGGCTGGAACTTGAAGGGCAACGGAAGCGCGGTTGATTTTGTCAGGGCGTATGACACCATAAACTTTGTAAACGGCAAAGGTACGACGGTCAGCATCGAAACCGACGGAGCGGAAAGCCGAGTGAAGGTGGATGTGGATACGGCGGATTTGACCGCGTCAAACGGCAAAATCAGTGCGCCCGATTTGAAAACATTGGAAGATGCTGTGAAGGCGGCGAAAGCCGATGCAGACGCGAATCCGGCGGATGATGTGAAAAAAACCGCATTGGCAAAGGCGGAAGCCGATTTGGTGAAAGAGCAAAATAAAGGTGTTACGGCGCAGAATGTGGCAAAAGCCATTAACGAGTCGGGCTTTACGCTGAAGACTTCCGCCACTGCCGCCGACGACAATCTGACTGCTGATAATACCCTGAAGAACAACGGGGAAGTCATCAATCCGGGTAAAACCGTTGAAATGGTTGCGGGTAAAAATCTGACCGTGAAACAGGATGCGGGCGGCAAAGTCACTTATGCGACCAAAGACGATGTTGAGTTTGCAACTGTGAAAATCGGTAAAGATGAAGACGGCAAAAAACCGGTCAGCCTGACGACGGAAAAAGCCGTAAACGCAAACAACAACGAAACAGGAAAAGAACCGGCAACGGCACTGAAAATCTCTTCAGACGGCAAACCGGCCCAACTTGTCGGCGTGGCATCGGTGTTGAATACAAGCGAAGTAAGTACCAAACCGAACGGCGATAAAAAGGCGGACGGTAAGCCGGCAGAGTCGAAAACGGAAAAACTGATCGATTTGGCAGGTACAGATACCGCACCAGTCAATAAAAATGCCGCCGCAACCGTAGGCGATTTGCAAAATATGGGCTGGGTGGTATCGACCCAAGACGGCAACGGCTACACCGATGTCGTGAAGAACGCCGACAAAGTGGACTTCAAAGGCAGCAACGGCATCGAGGTGCGCGGAAGCACCGCCGCCGACGGCACACGCGTGATTACCGTGTCTGCCAAAGAAGGCAAGGTTACCAACAAAGTCGAGATAACCAAAAACGACGGCTCGAAAGTCGATGCGGTCATCATCGACGGCAAATACTATGAGCGCGATGAAAACGGGAAACCGAAGACGAAGACGGAAATTCCCGCTGCGGATATTAAATCGGCAGACAATGGCGGCTCGGGCTTTGTAACCGGCAACACGGTCGCCAATGCAATCAACAAATCCGGCTGGAACGTCGGATTGGCAGAAAAAGCCAAAGCGGATGCGGCATTCGGCGACAGCAAATACGCGCTGGATGCGGGCAAGCTGGAAAAAGTGAACCCTGACGACAATGTACACTTTGCCAACGGCAACAATACCGTCGTTAAAGCGGCAACGGTTGAGGAAGTCGACAAAGACGGTAAGACCGTAACCAACACCTACATCAGAGTAGATGCCGAGTTGCCGATGAGCCAGATTTCCGCTGTCGATGAAAACGGCAATAAAGTGGTTAAAGATGCAGACGGCAACTGGTATCTCAGCAAAGCCGACGGTACTGCCGACAAGACCCAGCCTAAAGTCGATCCAGCGAAAGTCCGCCAGTCTGCCAGCATGGATCCTGAGAACAAGGGCGACCGTTATACGCCGCTTGCGAAACGTTCCGACGATGCCGCGCTGACTGCCGATCAGAAAGACGCATTGTCCAAGCAGCAGGACCAATATGCCAAAGATGCTGCCGACAAGATTGCCAAAGAGCTGAAAGGTCAGCCTCAAGCCGTTATCGAAGCTGCTCAAAAAGCCGCAGCAGAAGTTGCACGGGTTGAAGCGAAAGACAAATACCTGAAAGACAACGGTTTGGACAAAGGTATCGGCGGCACGGTCATTACCAATGTTGCCTGGGGTCAGAAACCGGACGATGCCGTCAACGTCGATCAGCTGCAAAACAGCGGTTGGAATTTGGATTCCAAAGTGGTTAAAGGTTCTTCGGGCAAAGTCATCAGCGGCAATGTTTCGCCGAGCAAGGTAAAGATGGATGAAACCGTCAACATTGATGCCGGCAACAACATCGAGATTACCCGCAACGGTAAAAATATCGGCATCGCCACTTCGATGACCCCGCAGTTTTCCAGCGTTTCGCTCGGTTCCGGTGCGGATGCGCCCACTTTGAGCGTGGATGGGGACGCATTGAATGTCGGCAGTAAGAAGGACAACAAACCCGTTCGCATTACCAATGTCGCCCCGGGCGTTAAAGAGGGGGATGTTACAAACGTTGCACAACTTAAAGGCGTGGCGCAAAACTTGAACAACCGCATCGACAATGTGGACGGCAACGCGCGCGCGGGTATCGCCCAAGCGATTGCAACCGCAGGTTTGGTTCAGGCGTATTTGCCCGGCAAGAGTATGATGGCGATCGGCGGCGGCACTTATCGCGGCGAAGCCGGTTACGCCATCGGCTACTCCAGTATTTCCGACGGCGGAAATTGGATTATCAAAGGCACGGCTTCCGGCAATTCGCGCGGCCATTTCGGTGCTTCCGCATCTGTCGGTTATCAGTGGTAAGGGCTTTTTCGCCTGTCTGCTGTTGGGGCAGGCGGAAGGTTTGAAGGGAAGGGCGGCGATTTGCCGCCCTTTTTATTTGGGTGTGCCGCATTTTCAACCTATGCCGTCTGAAAGGGTCTTCAGACGGCATTTCTTTAAAACGGCAGCTTAGAAGCGGTAGTTCAAACCGAAGACAAACTCTCTGCCGTGTTCGTAGAACGGTACGCGCCCGTCGCCGTCGGGGAAGCGTTGGCTGTGCGAACGGTATTTTTTGTTGCCGATGTTGTTGACGGCAAAGTTGACGTTCATATTGTCTTTGCCCAAAGGCTGCCAGTTGGCATAAATGTCGTGTACGCCGTAGCCGCTTTTAACGGATTTGACCGTCCATTTCTTATTAATATATTGTTTTCTATAATCTTTAAAAAGGATGCAATATGCTTTTGATAAGTTAAAGTCGGGAAGCTGTTTTCAAATTTTATAGTGGATTAACAAAAACCGGTACGGCATTGCCTCGCCTTAGCTCAAAGAGAACGATTCTCTAAGGTGCTGAAGCACCAAGTGAATCGGTTCCGTACTATTTGTACTGTCTGCGGCTTCGTCGCCTTGTCCTGATTTTTGTTAATCCGCTATATTGTGAGAAGCCGGATGACGGATGAGGGATAAAATAAATGCCGTCTGGATCTTCAGACGGCATCGGGAGATGATTTTCAGTTTCCGGCTTCCGGTTCGGTTACACCGGAAATTACAGAAGCGTCGGAGGGGTCGGATTCGGATTCTTCTTCGGCAACACGTTCCAGCGATACCAAGGTTTCGCCTTCGTCCAAGTTAATCAGTTTCACGCCTGCTGCGGCGCGGCCGGTTTCGCGGATTTGTCCGACTTTGGTGCGGATAAGCACGCCACCGCTGGTAATCAGCATCAGGTCATCAGTTTCGCCGACTAGGGTTGCGGCGACCAAATCGCCGTTTCGCTCGCCGGTGTTGATGGCAATATTGCCTTGCCCGCCTTTGTTTTTACGGCTGTAATCGGCAATCGGGGTACGTTTGCCGTAGCCGTTGGCGGTGGCGGTTAAAACTTGCAAACCGCTTTCTTCGGTTTCGGGGGCGAAGGTAATCAGGCTGACGATTTTGCCGTCGGCAGGCAGGCGCATACCGCGTAAGCCGCCGCTGCCGCGACCGGACGGACGCACACCGTGTTTGCCGCTTGGCAGGGTGTTTTCGTTGTCGGCGGTTTCGTCTTCGATGCCGTCTGAAATCTCGGTTTCGATGTCGGCATCTTCCGCTTCGTCGTTACCTGATTTTTCCCAGTATTCGTTGAAACGGATGGCCTTGCCCAAGTTGGAGAACAGCATGATGTCGTCTGAGCCGCCGGTTTGAGCGGCACCGACGAGGTAGTCGCCTTCTTTGAGCGCGATGGCTTTGATGCCTTGGGCGCGGACGTTTTTAAAGGCGGAAAGTTGGACTTTTTTCACCATGCCTTGTGCGGTGGCGAAGAAGACGTATTGGTCTTCGAGGAATTCGCGGACAGCGAGGATGGCACTGACTTTTTCACCTTCTTCCAACTGGATGACGTTGTTAATCGGACGGCCGCGGCTGTTTCGTCCGCCTTCGGGCAGCTTGTAAACCTTAATCCAGTGGCACTTGCCGAGGTTGGTAAAACACATCAGATAGTCGTGCGTGTTCGCGACGAACAGGGTTTCGATGAAGTCTTCGTCTTTGGTGGCGGCAGCCTGTTTGCCGCGTCCGCCGCGACGCTGCGCCTGATAGTCGGTGGTCGGCTGGGTTTTGATGTAGCCGCCGTGGGTTAGGGTAACGACCATTTCGCGTTGAGGAATCAGGTCTTCATCGGCAATGTCGCCGCCGAACGGGTTGATTTCGCTGCGGCGTTCGTCGCCGAAATTGGTTTTGGTTTCTTCCAATTCTTCGCGGATGATTTGGGTGATGCGTTCCGGTTTCGCCAAAATGTCCAAAAAGTCGATGATTTTTGCCATGATGTTTTTGTAATCGCCGACGATTTCTTCTTGGTCGAGGCCGGTCAGGTTGCGCAGGCTCATGCGCAGGATGGCGTCGGCTTGGATTTCGCTCAGATAATAGCCTTGTTCCTGCAAGCCGAGGTTGGCGGGCAAACCTTCGGGGCGCGCCATGCGCAGGTCGAGGTCGGTACGGCTCAGCATGTCTTCCACCAAGCCGCTGCGCCATGCGCGGGACAGCAGTTTTTCTTTGGCCTCGGGCGCGTCGGCGGATTCTTTGATGAGGCGAATCATCTCGTCGATATTGGACAGGGCGACGGCTTTACCTTCGGCGATATGCCCTTCATGACGCGCTTTTTTCAGGCGGAACAGGGTGCGGCGGGTAACGACTTCGCGACGGTGGCGCAGGAATTCCGCCAGAATCTGTTTCAGGTTCAACAGGCGCGGCTGACCGTCAACCAAGGCAACCATATTGATGCCGAAGCTGTCTTGAAGCTGGGTGAGTTTGTAGAGTTGGTTTAAAACGACTTCGGCGTTTTCGTTGCGTTTCAATTCGATAACGACGCGCATGCCGGATTTGTCGGATTCGTCGCGCAGGTCGGATACGCCTTCCAATGTTTTTTCGCGCACCAGTTCGCCGATTTTTTCCACCAGCTTGGCTTTGTTCACCTGATACGGGATTTCGTCGATGACGATGGCTTCGCGTTCGCCGTTTTTGCCTATCGGTTCGATATGGGTTTTACCGCGCATGACGACGCGGCCGCGGCCGGTTTTATAGCCTTCGCGCACGCCGCTCAAGCCGTAGATGGTTGCGCCGGTCGGGAAATCGGGGGCTTGCAGGATGTTGATCAATTCGTCGATTTCGGTTTCGGGTTCGTCCAAAAGGCGCAGACAGGCGTTGATGGTGTCGGTGAGGTTGTGAGGCGGGATGTTGGTCGCCATGCCGACGGCGATACCGGACGAGCCGTTGACCAACAGCGCGGGGAAGCGGGTCGGCAACACCAGCGGTTCATGTTCGCTGCCGTCGTAGTTCGGGCCGAAATTGACGGTTTCTTCTTCGATGTCCGCCAGCATTTCGTGGGCGATTTTCGCCATGCGGATTTCGGTATAACGCATCGCCGCGGCGCCGTCGCCGTCAACCGAACCGAAGTTGCCCTGACCGTCGATCAGTACATAACGCATCGAAAAATCCTGCGCCATGCGTACGATGGTGTCGTAAACTGCGGAATCGCCGTGGGGGTGGTATTTACCGATGACGTCGCCGACGATGCGCGCCGATTTTTTGTAGGCGGCATTCCAGTTGTTTTTCAGCTCGTGCATGGCGTACAGCACGCGGCGGTGTACGGGTTTGAGACCGTCGCGCACGTCCGGCAATGCGCGCCCGACAATGACGCTCATGGCGTAGTCGAGATAGCTTTTTCGCATCTCGTCTTCAAGGCTGACGGGCAGGGTTTCGAGGGCGAATTTGTGGTCGTTGCGGATGGTTGCGTCGGTCATGGTTTCAATGTTTCGTATGGCAAAAAATTGTTGCTTATTTTAGCATATTTCAACATGAAACGGTGCGGCGGCCGGATATGCCGTCTGAAAGGCGCGGGCAAAATGCGGCGGGAAGCGTCCGGCTTCCACAAATTTGTACAGGCGGCATTTCAGACGGCATCGGGGCATAATCCTTTCCATAGGAAAACGGGACGGAGGGGAAGATGTGGCAGCCGCCTTCGCCTTGCTTCTTTTTGTCTCTTACGCATATTGCTCCATTAATGCCACGATAGGCATTAGCTCCGGTTCTGAATCTGAGCGATAGCTGTCTATAACTGTTTCGTTTCCATTAAAAAAATGAACATTAGCACCACTATCAAGCATAGCTTTCAAAACATCTAATCGTTCGGGCATATAGCCTATCATTGCTAGAGGAATCATATTGTCTTCATCGGCTATATTCGGATTTGCTCCTGCCTCCAGCAACGCTAATGCTGCATCGCCGTTTCTGGCACGCATGGCGTAATGTAGTGGAGTCATGCCGTATATATCTTGGGCATTGACTGCTACGCCTTTGTCCAGATAGAACCGGACGGTTTCGAGCGGTGAAGGACTGTGAGGATTCATATTAATGCGGTGCAGATAGCTCCATTTTTCAGACGGCGTGATTTTCAAAGGATCAAACTGGCCGCTGTCTGCCGTTTTTTGCAGAAATTTGATATCGCCTAGTCTGTTCGCTCGAACAACCTGCATGCCAATATCATTTTTATAAGGATCTAGTCTCATTTTATTTTCCTGTCGTTAAAAATTTTTCCATATCATCTCTAATATCTTCTAAGTCATCAATACCTGGTTTCTCATGGCGATGACTCAAATTATCCTTAGCATTTTCCAGCTTAAAGATACTCGGCCGCGCATTAACATAATCGTTCAATTGTTGTGATGGCGTATCGTGCCGATGACGGTGATTGGTGGGACGTATTGGCGTTTTTCGATTTGGAGGAATAGGTGGGTGAAGACGGTATATTTTCGGATGGGAATGCGAGGAGGAAAAACGGGCGGATTGAAAAAGTTTGATGTGCAGGTATGTGTGCTTTCGGGACGGTCTTTGCCGAAGCTGATGCCGATTTTGGTATGCCGTCCGAAGAAGGCTTTTCTGCCGGTAAAGGATAGAATGGGGGCAATGCCGAAACGCTGGCGCACGTCATTAAAAAACGGATGCAGGCGGAGGTTCGGCATTGCCTCCCACAAAAATGTTATTTTTTTTGATGTTCCTCCACGGCTTTTGTCTGTTGTGGGCGGGTAGCCCTATGTTCGGACGGCATGGCGTATGAAGCGGGTATGCCGTCTGAAACGCGGTGCGGATTATAATGCGGAGGAGATTTCGTTGCGGAGTTTGTCGAGAAACCTGCCTTGGCGGACTTGTTGTGCGGCGGTGTCGCAGTCTTGGCGCGCGAATGACTGTTTCAGACCGCAGAACAGTTTTTCTTGTTCGGCGCGGATTTCGTTATCGAGATTTTTCAAGGAGTCAAGGTCGTTGCCTGCCTGTGCCTCCATCAGCGTTTCGCGCCATTCCATTTGCTGCATGAGGAATTCGGGGGCGAAAGAGGTGTGTTCCGGCGCATCGGCATCTATACCCAATGTTTTCAACAGGTACGCGGCGCGGTCGATGGGGTTTTTCAAGGTACGGTAGGCATCGTTGATGGTGGAAGACATCATCACTGCCTGCTTTTGTTCGAAAGCGGAAGCTGAAGCGAATTTATCGGGATGGAAACGGGCAGCCAAGGCGCGGTAGGTTTGCTCCAAGCTTTCGGTGTCGATATCGAAAGCGGGTTCAATCCGGAAGAGGGTAAAATATTGGGACATAGTAGAATGATAAATGTAAGATTTTGGCAGAAAACTGTTTTTGCCTTATAATCTGCTGCTTCTTAAACGAAAGGACTGAATATGGGCGGCAAAGTGCAGCACAATAAAGGCAAAATACGCGACAATGCTTTAAAAGCCTTAGTGAAATCCGATTTGTTCCGACACAAGGTGGAACGGAAAAGGAAAGGCAAAGGCAGCTACAACAGGCAGGAAGCGAAAAAATGGCGGGACGGTTTTGATACTGTCCCGCCATTTTTATGCCTTAAACGTGGAAGCTCTCGCCGCAGCCGCAGGAGTCTTTGACATTCGGGTTTTCAAATTTGAAACCTTCCTGCAAACCTTCTTTGGTGTAATCGACTTGCGTACCGTCGAGATAAACCAAGCTTTTCGGATCGATATAAATGCGTGCGCCGTGTCCTTCGAAAATCAGGTCGTCCTCGTTCGCTTCATCGACAAATTCGAGGTTATAGGCCATGCCCGAGCAGCCGCTGGTTTTCACGCCCAAGCGCACACCCAAGCCTTTGCCGCGTTTTGTCAGGTAATTGTTGATGTATTTGGCTGCATTTTCTGTGATGGTAATCATGCTTCTTTCCTCATTTCGCAATTATTTTCTGTTTTGCCTATGTTATCGCGGCAGAAACGGCGGCTTTTGCCTGCGGACTGTTTTTCTAACAGGTTGAGCCGGTTAATTGTGCACCCTGTTCCAAAACATCGTCCAAATCCGCTGCCGCCAGTGTGGCAACATCATCCAAGCCCATTTGCTGCAAACGCTGCAATATGGTTTTACCTATGCCTTCGACAGCAAGTAGGGATTGGACTTCTTCATCAGTAAAAGGCATATAGTCTTCTTTGATTTTGCAGGTGCTGGCGCACTTATATGGCAGTTGGTGCCTATCAAGCCGATTTAGACATTAATGTCTGCAAACTAAGTATCTGGCAAACAAGGTTATTTATTTTCCTGACGTTTGCGATAGTCGGCAACGGCTGCTTTTACTGCATCTTCAGCCAAGATGGAGCAGTGGATTTTAACTGGAGGCAATTCCAACTCTTCGGCAATTTCGCTGTTTTTGATTGCCAGCGCGTCATCCAAGCTTTTGCCTTTGACCCACTCGGTAATCAGGCTGGACGAAGCGATGGCGGAGCCGCAGCCGTAAGTTTTGAATTTTGCATCTTCGATGATGCCCTCGTCGTTGACTTTGATTTGCAGGCGCATCACGTCGCCGCAGGCGGGCGCGCCGACCATACCGGTGCCGACGGACTCGTCGTCTTTGTCGAAAGTGCCGACGTTGCGGGGATTTTCGTAGTGGTCGATAACTTTATCGCTGTATGCCATGATGTGGTTTCCTTAATGTTTTTTGATGGTTTCAGTGGTTTGTTTGCCGGTTTTCAGACGGCATGAGTCAGATTTTGCACGCGCCGCCTTCGCAGCCTTCGTCGTTTTCCGAATCGACGCCGCCTTCGACGGTAACGCCGTCAAAATCGTCAAGCAGGTTGTCGAGATTGTCGAGGTCGAGTTCTTGTTCGTCCATGGTTTTGTATCCTTGATTTTAATGTGGTGGCTTTTAGGTCGTCTGAAAAGGTCTTTTTGAGGTTTCAGACGGCCTTTTTTTGTTTTTGTACGGGTTGGGTTGTCAAAACTAACATTTCGGGCGGTTTAACAGATTTATTGTTTTTTAACCTAATCTACCTACGTTTGCTAGCTTTATCATTACATGCTCAAGGAGAGAGAGGAGGTGGAAGAAGGTGTATCAGTTGGAAATTTTAATTCTAGTTTTTGCAAAACTTCTCTATCAGATAAAGCACAAGCGTTACCGTCCTTATCTACAATTAAAATATTCCCATAATCAACGCTGGAACTATCTTTTGATGAACTTTTCTTTTCATTAATCAATACTTGTAAATACTCTTTTAGTTGCATTAAATTATTCAATGGTTGGAAATATCGACACAACGAATTTGATTCACATGGATAACAATTTAACTCACATGGTTCACCATAAGGTTCGAAACCAAGCCCTTCGCCTATAAAATCAATATATGTTTGCGCCCTCAACTCAAGCTTTAGTTTTTTATCTAAATACCCCCAAATAACGAAATGTGATTCACACGCAGGATATTTTTCCTGTATGTTCTCGATTGCTTCCTCAAGATTAGAATATTTATTTCTCTCGCTCTCTCTTTCTTGCTCTAAATTCAAGCCACGCTTGAATTCAATAATAAAAAATGAATTTCCTTCATAAAATATCGCATCACCAACCTTTTCTGCAGTGCCTGATAGTGGCATTGCTGCGGCTTCTAAAAATTTTCGTGCAAACGCATATTCAACGGTTTTCTCATACCATGTTACTTTTATAGTATTAGTATTATTCATCTTTACTCCTTGTTTATCTACAGATATTACCATTTGTTACCGTAATACTTACCTTTTGGAATTGTTCTAACTATGTAGCTACATTAAAAGCCCGTTGACTTAACTATAATCCAATTATTAAACGAAGCATGTGTGTATAGTCATTCAGATGCTTTTCCAGCAACTTAAAACGCGAATATGGACATCCGCGTTCCATTTTGCCGAGTGCAGGCTGCTTTTAATGCGCTGCCCATTCAATCGAGTTCAAATCAATTCCGTCTTTGAACATTTCCCACAGCGGCGACAGTTCGCGCAGTTTGCCGATTTTGGATTTAATCAGTTCTGCGGCAAATTGCACTTCTTCTTCGGTGGTCATACGGCCGAAGGTGATGCGCAGTGATGAATGTGCCAGTTCGTCGTTGCGGCCGAGCGCGCGCAGGACGTAGCTGGGTTCGAGCGAGGCGGAGGTACAGGCGGAGCCGCTGGATACGGCGAGTTCTTTCACTGCCATAATCAGGCTTTCGCCTTCGACGAAGTTGAAGCTGACGTTCAGGTTGTTCGGGGCGCGGTGTTCGAGGTCGCCGTTGATATAGACTTCTTCGATGCCTTCGATGCCTTTGAGGAAGATGTCGCGCAGTTTGCGGTAGTGCGCCATATCTTGTTCGAGTTCTTCTTTGGCGATGCGGAAGGCTTCGCCCATGCCGACGATTTGGTGGGTCGGCAGGGTGCCGCTGCGGAAGCCGCGTTCGTGGCCGCCGCCGTGCATTTGGGCTTCGAGGCGGACGCGGGGTTTGCGGCGGACGTACAGTGCGCCGATGCCTTTGGGGCCGTACACTTTGTGCGCGGACATCGAGAGCAGGTCGATTTTGGCGGCTTCTACGTCCACAGGCACTTTGCCGCAGGCTTGGGCGGCATCGACGTGGAAAATGATTTTGCGTTCGCGGCAGATTTCTCCGATGGCGGGAATGTCTTGCACTACGCCGATTTCGTTGTTCACCCACATCACGGAAATCAGGATGGTGTCGTCGCGGATGGCGGCTTTGAGTTCTTCCAAATCAATCAAACCGTTTTCCTGCACGCCAAGGTAGGTTACTTCGAAACCTTGGCGTTCGAGTTCGCGCATTGTATCTAAAACGGCTTTGTGTTCGGTTTTGACGGTGATGAGGTGTTTGCCTTTGGTTTTGTAGAAGTTTGCCGCACCTTTGATGGCGAGGTTGTCGGACTCGGTCGCGCCGCTGGTGAAGACGATTTCTTTGGGGGCGGCATTAATCAGGGCGGCGATGTCGGCGCGGGCTTTTTCGACGGCCTCTTCTGCTTCCCAGCCGAATGCGTGGCTGTTGGAGGCGGGGTTGCCGAAGGTTTCGGTCAGATAGGGAATCATTTTTTCGGCAACGCGTTTGTCAACGGGGGTAGTGGCGGCGTAGTCGAGGTAAACGGGGGTTTTGACGGTCATGGTTTGCTCTTTCTTTTTCGGGTGTTATTTAATGGATGTGTGTAAATTGGACGACGCGGCTGCCGTCGCTGCTGTTTTTCTGTTCGATGATGCTTTGCAGGGTAACGCTGCCGAGGTAGTCGTTGATGGTTTTGTTTAAATTCTCCCAAAGGTCGTGCGTCAGGCAGGGCGCGCCGTGGTGGCAGTTGGCTTTGCTGCCGCATTGGGTCGCGTCCAGCCGGTCTTCGGCGGCGGAAATGATTTGGGCGATGTTGATGCGTGCCGCCGGTGCGGCGAGGATGTAGCCGCCGCCGGGCCCGCGCAGGCTTTCAACCAGTCCGGCGCGGCGAAGTTTGCCGAACAATTGCTCGAGATAGGAGAGGGATATGTTTTGGCGTTCGCTGATGGCACTGAGTTTGACAGCGCCGGTTTGCGCGTTCATCGCCAAATCCAGCATAGCGGTAACGGCGAAACGCCCTTTGGTGGTCAGTCTCATGGTGGTGGTTGCCCGTGTCGGCTTTTTTATAGTGGGCGGAATTGTCCAATATCTGAGTGTTTCAGTCAAGTATGGGGGAGCTGTTGCCGATTGTTTGTTTAAATGGCGGTATAGTCTGATTTTGCTTTATTTGTTTGGTTTTTTGAATCAGCCGGTTATGTTTTTTGAGGAGCGGCGGTCGGGGTGTTTTGCCGGCAAGCGGCTTTAAAACGATTTGATTTATTTTTGATATTGATATAGATTATCTAAATCTTAGTGGTTTATTTGGGTATTGCCTGAAATGCCGTTTGAAGGCTCAAGCGGTTTCAGACGGCATATTCCATCAGGCTGTCAAACAGGGAAAAACAAGATGAAACGTGATTTGAGCAAAATGACCTGCATCGAAGACTTGCGCCGCGTTGCCAAGCGCAAAATGCCGCGTATGTTTTACGATTACATCGATTCGGGTTCGTGGACGGAAACGACTTATCGGGAAAATACTTCGGATTTCAAAGATATCCGCTTCCGACAAAAGGTATTGGTTGATATGGAAGGCCGTAGTTTAGAGACCAAAATGATCGGGCAGGATGTGAAAATGCCGGTGGCGATTGCGCCGACGGGCTTTACCGGTATGGCGCACGCCGACGGTGAAATCTTGGCGGCGCGGGCGGCGGAGAAGTTCGGTATTCCGTTTACGCTGTCCACGATGTCTATCTGCTCGATTGAAGACGTTGCCGAGAACACTAGCGCGCCGTTTTGGTTTCAGCTTTATGTGATGCGCGACCGCGAGTTTATGGAAAACCTGATTAAGCGTGCGAAAGATGCCAAATGTTCGGCCTTGGTTTTGACTGCCGACTTGCAGGTTTTGGGCCAACGCCACAAAGACATTAAAAACGGCCTGTCCGCGCCGCCGAAACCGACCATCGCCAATTTAATCAATTTGGCGACTAAGCCGGAATGGTGCATGAAAATGCTGAACACGGAACGCCGCACGTTCCGCAATATCGTCGGACACGCCAAAAACGTCGGCAATTTGTCTTCGCTGTCTTCTTGGACATCCGAACAATTCGACCCGCGCCTGAGCTGGGACGATGTCGCCCGCATTAAAGATTTGTGGGGCGGCAAGCTGATTATCAAAGGCATTATGGAACCAGAAGACGCGGAAAGGGCGGCGAAAAGCGGCGCGGACGCATTGGTCGTTTCCAACCACGGCGGCCGCCAGCTCGACGATACCGTGTCCGCCATCAAGGCATTGCCCGACATCGTCAGCGCAGTCGGCAGCGACATCGAAGTTTGGATGGACAGCGGCATCCGCAGCGGTCAGGATATTTTGAAGGCGTGGGCTTTGGGTGCGAAAGGTACGATGATAGGCAGGGCGTTTCTGTATGGTTTGGGTGCGTATGGTGAAGAAGGCGTAACCCGTGCGCTGGAAATCCTGTATAAAGAAATGGATATATCTATGGCGTTTACGGGACACCGTGATATTCAAGATGTCGATGCCTCGATTTTAAGGGGTAAAGATTGGGGTAGGGAAACGGTTTAAATACTGAAAAATACGATGCCGTCTGAACACATGGTTCGGACGGCATTAAAATTTGGCTGTATTTTAATAATGTGTTGATTAACTATCTGACAAAACGCCCTTTTGTAAAGGAAGTTTTGTCAAACGGGGCTGCCTGCAATGCACTACTCTATTTTTCAAGCGATGCCGCACCTAAAGGGAATGACTCCGTAAATTGTCCATTTTTCTGATGATCGGTAAAAAACGGTAAACCGATCAAACGATAATGCGGTGTATCTTTTTGCAGGATTTTATCCTTCCCATATTCCACTGTGATTGCTTCTAAAAAAGCTGCTTTCCACGAATCATTTTCCACTAAATGCCCGCCTTTCGGTTCAATGAAAATTTGGTAATGCAAAAAGCCGTCCACGCTGTCGGAAGAAGATTTTTGTTTATCTTTCAGCAATAAAACAAAGTCCGGCATAAATCCTTCACCATCGGCAAAGTTATTCAATTTAAACACTTCTTCATTGCGGATTAAATGAACGTCATATTTAGATTTCAAATCGCCCAAACGCTCTGAAATAAATTGAATTAACGCTTCTTCCAAACTCGTTCCAGCAAAATTATCCATCACATACCAATCATTTTGCGTGGCAATAGTCGTTTTTACATCATCTTTTTTGACCCATTTTTGTTTTGGCGTGCCGAAAATTTCCCCCAATTTCTTAGGCGTAAATTCTTTTGTGCCAATAAATGGCGTATCACTTTCATTGAGGTGTTTTTCAACCATTTCCAAGATTTTCAGGCAGCCTGCAAGTTTATCATCTAGGCTAATCTGTTTATCTTGCTCTAATCCCAAAAATTCAATCTGCCAGTCTTTCAACAATTTATTTTGCAATTCATTGCGATTTTGAATGTTGAGTTTGCTTTGCAGGCGGTCAAAATGGAATAAAGATTGACTATTTTTCCCTTTGATATGTAATGCTTTATTGAAAATGTGCCGTTCTATTTCACTCATTTTTATGGTTTGAGTAAAATTATTTTGTGTGCCGATTTGTCGGGCTGTTTCATCATTTTCATCGGCTGTAAATTGCGTTTCCTGCAACATTTGATTGCCGTGAACTTGGAATGAAAGCGTTTGCGGATTGGCTTTCAGGCTGTCTGCATTATTGCTTTTGGCGTTTGGGTTGGGGATTTTTTTATTCGCCCAAATTAACAACTCTCTAAAATCCTTATTATCGGCAAATTCAGATTTGAGTTTAAATGTTGCCAATACTTTATCATCGTCTTTTTCAGGCAAATAACCGTCTTTTCTCAATTCGTTTTTCAGTTCTGAAATATAGCGGGATTGCTCATCGTGCGTGTAATAAAACAATTCTTCCAAAATACGCATTTCGTGTTGCATATCGTTGTCAAATTTGCGTTTATTCGGCTGTTTATCTTCAAACGCAAATGGAAAATAACGCACGCCGCGACCGATCAACTGCTTTTCCGATACGGTGGCGGCAGCCGTTTTGCCTGATTTTTTATTTGAACCGCCGCCGTTTTGCCCTTCATATAAACGCACAATATCAAACAAATTCAGAACGTCCCAACCTTCGGTTAATCTATCCACCGTAAAAATGGCACGGATTGGATTATCAGCCGCTTCCAAATTATTCAGCAATTTTTCCGTTTCGCTGTCGGTTTTTTCAGTTTTGTTTTTGTTGGTTTCGGAGTTGGTAATAATCACATTATGTTTTTGATAATTTTGTTTCACCCAATTTGCCAAATGTGCAAACTCAAAGCCATTTTCCTGCATAAATTTTAGGGCTTGTTCGGTGCGGGTTTTGCCTTGTTCGTTGGCGTTGTCGCTATTATTCAGGCTGCCTGAAAACGTATCCAAAAACTCAAAATCATCCGCTTGCACATTTTCTGCCCAATTTAAAAATGCCAAATAATCCGCTTTTGATTCATCAATCGTCTTACTTCTAAACAACATCACAGGCTTGAAATTGGCAATGCCATATTTCAACGCAATTTGATGGCGATACCAAGCAAACAATAAAGCGTGCAACACTCGCTCTTTCTTGCCCAGTGTACTGGATACCAAATTGATTTCTTTGGTATAACCCTTTTGCAAAAATTCTTTTAAACCAAATTTTGTGATGATTTTATCAGCGTATTTTTGTTGCACTTCAGCGTTTTCAGGCAGTGTGGCGGTAAATTCCAACAGCACATTTTCGCTGGGATTGCCATTTTTATTGAGTAACAATTCCAAAACCATATGCTCCCAGCCTTTGCGTTCAATTTCGGCATTGCTAGTGCGGTCGTTCATTTCCTTTTCTAAATCTAATTCGCCTTGTTTTTTGCTTTTGGTTTGCGCGTTTAAATGGTGTGCTTCATCGCCCAGCATCACAAGGTTCAATTTATGCAAATCCGCCAATGTGGTTTGGTTTTCCCGTTCGGTGTGGATATCGTTATACAGTTTTTGAATGCTGGTAAATTTAATTTCAATGCCGTCTGAATGTGGGCTAAATATTTCCACTTTGCGAATGGGAATTACCGTATCGCCCTGCAAAATCTTCTCGGTAAATAAAAATTTTGCGTGCGCCGGGTCAATAAAATTATTTTCCGTTTTATCCACAATATTGTTTTGATTCACAAAAAACAGAAAATGCCGATAACCCTTTTCAAAATAATACAAAATCAACGCCGCCATCATCATCGTTTTGCCTGCACCTGTTGCCATATTGAACAGCAAATGGGTAGGGCGGTTTTTGATGTCGGGGAAATCCTTTAATTTTGAAGTGCGGTCAAAAATCAAAAAATTTTCTAAAGCCGATTTTTGCCATTCAAAAAACGGATATTTCAAATTATTGGAAACAAATTCAGGCAGTGCAAAAAAATCCGTCTGTTCCATTTCTTCCAGCGTTGATTTGCGGTCTTCCACCCAATCAAACAACGTTTTATTATTCGCCATCTTTTTTCTCCGCTTGATAGAACGCACGGCTTAACGCTTTATCGTTATCGTTCAGGCAGCCTGCAAATTGTTCGTCGTCCATTTCGGATAATGAAACATACATTTGATTTAAATCCAGCATTTCAAGCACCATTTGTTTTTGTTCGTCTAATGGCAAAGATTGAAATTCAGGCTCTTGAATGATTTGACCAAACTCATTCACGCTGACGTTGTATTTTAAGAAATAGCGTTCGCATAAATCTTTAAACAGCGTTTTGATGCCGTCTAAATTTTCACAAGCCAAAATTTGTTGTTTTGCGGTTTCGTTAAATGGGGCAAGTTCGGCATAGACAAACTCGCCGCCGCCTTGCCAGGTTACAACTTTGGAAATACCGCCTTGCTCGCCTTCAATCACTTTTTTCAAGCGTTCGACGGCAAGCGTTTCAATATAATCCATTTGTTCAATACCGATATATTGGCGGTTCATTTTGTGAGCAACGGCAGCGGTTGTGCCAGAGCCTAGATGGTAATCTAGGACGATGTCGGATTCGGATGTGGCAATTTGAATAAGATACTGCAATAAGCTCTCAGGTTTTGGAGTAGTAAAAACTTTGCTGCCGAACAGTTTTTTCAATTCATCTGTCGCATGTGTATTTAAGATATCCTGTATTAAGTTCTTATAGGGAGCAGAACGTTCTATCGGCTTGTTTTCGTTATCAACCAACATATAGTTTTTATAACATACACTCCATCCAGATTTTTTAGACTTTGATTTTCTAAACTCCAAAAAACCGTTTGTTATTGCCCAATCAATTTTATTTTTACTCCATTTCCATATCCAGCCATCATTGACAAATTCAGTCCTGCCATTCGGATACGTAAAAGTGCCATCTGGACATTGGATTGCAAAATTCAAACTGTCACTATACTGCAATCCTCCTCTATCTAAATTGTCGATATAATATTTGCCTCTTTCCTGTTCAAACTTATCACTTAATTTGTATCTCTCTGTATCATAAGAAGACGTATTTTTATTTAATTTAACTGTTTTAAAGTTCTTTGAGTAACATAAGACAAACTCTGTAATAGTCGCTATCTGTTTGGCATCGGACGCACCTGTCTTTTTTTCCCAAATAAAATTGCAGATGAAATTTTCATTTCCGAAAACTTCATCCATTAAAATTTTCAAATATGCCTGTTCGTTGTCGTCAATCGACACAAAAATCGAACCGTCTTCCATAAGCAGCTCTTTGGCGATTTCTAGCCGATTTTTCATAAAAGTCAGCCAAGTGGAATGATTAAATTTGTCGTTGTATTTGAAACCGTCATTGCCTGTATTGTATGGCGGGTCAATATAAATCAGTTTGATTTTGCCTTTAAACTGCTTGGCAAGCGAATGCAGGGCAATCAGATTATTGCCTTTGATAATGAGATTTTCGGCTGGTGTGCCGCCTGAATGGCGTTTGATTTCGCCAACGGCTTGTTTGCCGTCTGCGGTGTAGCGGGAGAATTTTGAGAATGCTTTTGCGTCAAAAAGTCGGTCAATTTCATCAAAAGCAAGCGTTTGATTAAAAAAGATTTCTTGTCTTTTTTGGGTTAATTTAGTGTATAATTGACTGACTGACTGACTGACTGACTGACTGACTGACTGACTGACTGACTGACTGACTATTATTGCGTTTAAAATAAATCTCTTCGCCTTCTTCGGTGCTTTGCCCGCCATTCAATACGCAATCTTTAAACGGAAAATCCAACACAATATCCGAACTGTCTTTCAAAAAGCGGTTGCCGTCCGTCAAACCAATGCGGTTGGCGTATTTTGTGTAGGAATTATTGACGCTGTGTTTGTCCAAGAAAAAACGAAAATCCTGCAATTTAAATACCAAAACACCATTCACTTCCACAAAGAAATGGCGTTTTAACTCATCATTATTCAATAACAAACCGATAATGACCGGGTCGGTTTTTTCCACCAAATCCAACAGGATGTTTTTGGCTAAAATAGTTTTTTCTTCATTTGCCCATACTTTTTCGTGTGATAGCAGGGCTTGGGTTAATTCGGCTTGAATGTCTGTCTTCATCGTTATAAATCCTCATCAGTCATTTTAATGTTCCATTCTTGTGTAACGGCAAATGGTTTTACAAATAAATTTTAATAAAATCAATCATTTGTTGTATTTGCTGTTTCCGGGGGCGTTCGCAAAGTTGCGATAAGCGGGGCGGGTGTCCGAGTGTGTCGTGATTTTACGGAAATATCAACACATTATTCAAACACAGCCCGTATTTTTAACCGCCGTTCAGGCGGCGGATGCCGCCGTGTTCATCAGGCGCAACGTTTTCAGACGGCATATTTCCTTTTGATATTCTGCCAAACCGACAAATTCTCCGGTTTCAGTGTAAACGCGTACCGGCGTATCGGAAGGCAGGTCTTCCTCGAAACGCGGTCGTTGCCCGCATTGGAGCATATGGACGGCATAATCGTTTAAAACGGTTTGGGGAAAGTGTGAAACCAATACGTCGCAGGGTAGCAGCAAGCTGTCGCGTTCTGTTTCGTCCAAGTTTGCCAAGGCTTCGAGCGTGTGGCTTTGGGCGATGGTAAAGCCGGCGGTTTCTGTGCGGCGCAGGGCGGTCAGGTGGGCGAACGTGCCGATGTGTTTGGCGATGTCTTCGCTGAGGGTGCGGATATAGGTGCCTTTGCTGCAACGCACACTTATCACGGCTTTGGGCGCGTCAAACTTGGTAATATCGATGGCGTAAACGGTAATGTCGCGCGGTTTACGTTCGATGACGATGCCTTTGCGTGCGTATTCGTACAGCGGTTTGCCTTCGTGCTTGAGGGCGGAAAACATCGGCGGCACTTGGCGGATGTCGCCTGTCAGTGCTTGGCATGCCGTCTGAAATTCGGCCAAGGAAATATCGGCGCGGGCAGTGGCGATGATTTCGCCTTCGGCATCGCCGGTGCTGCTGGCTTCGCCGAGTTTCAGCGTGGCGGTGTAGGCTTTGTCGGCATCAATCAGATATTGGGCGAACTTGGTCGCTTCGCCGAAGCAGACAGGCAAAAGTCCGGTCGCCAAAGGATCGAGTACGCCGGTATGTCCGGCTTTTTCGGCATGAAACAAACGCCGCGCTTTTTGCAGCGCGGTGTTGCTGGAAAGGCCTTCGGGTTTGTCGAGAAGAAGAACGCCGTTGACCGGGCGTTTGGCGGGTTTGTTGGTCATATTAATTAGGGAATATTAATGTTCAGACCGTCTGAAAGGGTTCAGACGGCCTGCGTGTTAGCTTAATTCTTCATTCAATAATTCACGAACAGAGTGTTTTTCATCAATTAGATCAACGCTGATTGCATCAAAGCCATTTCGTTTTAATGAGTCAAAACTAATGACGCGACCATCAATTAAGGGGACTTGTCCTTCAGAATTGACGAAATCTTCATATTCATCTTCATAGTCTATATTGTAATAAAGATGGATCAGAACTCGGTACGTATACTCATCCAAATCAGTTAATGTTCTGTTTTGCTTTTGATTTGGACTATATTTGTCGCAAAACATAGCGTTATAGCCATGTTCCGCTCCATCAAACAGTACGATTTCATCGCCGCTTACAGCTTCTACCGCCACAATTTTTACCGGAGCCTTATCAGTATCGGTAATCAATCCATCAAAAGGCTCTCCATAGTAACGGATGTGGAAAGTATCTCTACCTTGGCAGGATAATGAAAAGCAACGATGCCTGCCTTCAATTTGCAGGCCATCACTATGTACATAGGCGGCTAAATGTTCGGGAATCAGATTGTTCATTCTAGCAGTATCAGTCTTCAACCGGTTTTTCCGCCGCTACTTGATCGATAAGGGCGGACAGGTTCAAACCGCGTTCCAACGATTCGTCGTATTTGAAATGGAGTTCGGGGATTTTGAACAGCTTGATGCGTTTGGCCAATTCGCTGCGGAGGTGTCCGCGTGCGTGTTCCAGCACTTCTTCCGTAATTTCGCGCGCATCTTGGTTCAAAACGGTGTAGAACACGGTGGCGTGGCTGTAATCGCGGGTAACTTCGACTTCGTTGACGGTAATGAAGCCGGCGCGGGGGTCTTTCAGTCCGGTACGGACGAGTTCGGCAAGCTCGCGCATGATTTGTTCTTTGACACGGTCTTGGCGGGCGTAGCCGCGTTGGGGTTTTCTCATGGATATCCTCAGATTTGGTTTCAGACGGCATTTCTGCCGCCGGGGCGGTTGCAAAGGGGCGTATTATAGCCGAATCGGCGGGATTTTAAGGTAATACGCGGCAGGATGTACCTGGGATCACAAGAAGGCAATACAAAGACTTCAAGGGTATAAACATTGGTCTTGTGATAAGAATAAACATTTCTTGTTTTTCTATGACTTGTGGTCTAAATATACACTATGGTTTCATCGGAAAAGCGGTTGGGTTTACAGAATGGGAGTTAACAGCCGGGGCAGGAGTAGTACAGTTGAAAGATAATAATCGAAATTTGGGGGCATGGGTTTCTCAATACATTCAAAATCGGATTAGAGAACTTTGGGATGCAGATTTTTTAGCAGCTTTTGATGATGCGAGTGATATTGAGGGAACTAAGACATTGCGAGTACTCTTGATTTTGCCGAAAAGGTCATTATTCCGGTGGCAAAGCCCCAAAACAACTATTGTGACCATCAATTGCTTCTTTTAATACTGGCAATTTTTCATATCCAATTCTTTTAATTCCTGATTTTTTTATTTGTTTTAAAATTTCGTCATTCACAATAATACCTGTTAAAGCGCTTGGAAAGAAAGTGAGATTTGGGATAGATTTATCCACAATATACCAACTATTTAATGGCAAAGGAAAATATAAAACGACTCCGCACTTTTCACATATACTACAAGTTGATTCTTTCCCTCCCCTTATATAAATTCTAAATTTTGGAACAACTGAAATGTATTCTTTGGATACAGTTTTGTTTACATCATAAACCTTTCCTACAAAATATACATTCTCAATATTTTGAATGCCCAGTAATGAAACAATATCTTTATGTAACATTCCAATAAATGTACCTCTTGCGTAGGTAATTGGAGCAAAACTTTTTTTTATTTTTTCATTTAGAAAGACATCAATTGCTGTATGTTTAATGATATTTCCACAATCGCACATTATATTCTCTTGTTTCAATTGATCTATCCAAATGTCATCTCCTTCGGGAACATTTTGTGTGGGGTCGCTAATTTGATAAAACATTTTTTCCATTATGGGTGTACTTTAAAATTTCCTTTATAGATATAATGAAGCTATCAAAATAGGTTTCAGACTATATAATAGATATGGAGGAACTCCTTCTTTCTTAACGGCTCAAGTTATCTTAGATGAAATCTATAAATCTTATCAAGATAACAAACCTGTAAATATCAAGAAATGCCTAAATCATCAATATTCTTTTTAATTACATTCATTTTTTTGCTTTTTGGGTGTACAAGAAATAATGTGTCGTCAGATCATCAAATGTTAGAGCATTTCAATCTCTACGAGTCTGAATTTGAGAGATTGAGAAAAATTTCTGTTAAGTACGATGGATTTCATTATCCCCCTTATGACGAAACAGATAGTACAGCCTATGTTATTTCATCTAAAGATAAAAAGGAATTGGACTCTTTAATCAAGAGACTGGATATTATTAGTATACAGTATGATGGGATATCAGAAGTATGCTTGCTCTTTCATACATGGGGTGTTTCTATCAGCGGAGGGTACAAGGAGTATGTCTATACTCCAAATCTTGAGGATCATATAAAGAACTACGATAAAGAGGTTGCCTTAGATCCCAGCACTGAAATGTATATCGTAGAAAGAATTACGGAGGAAGATTTGGATCAAGTTGCTCAAAGATATTCTGCAAATATAGAGTTATATCGTCCTATAAAAAATGGTTGGTATATACATCTCAGTCGAGAGAATTGATTCTTGAGATGTATGCTATTCTTTTATATTGATAAGCACGGATATAGTTATTATACTTGGCAACCCGAACGGCGCGTGCCGTTTCTGCAACGCATACATTGTAAAGAAAGCCATGTCCAACGAAAACCGTACCTGTTCCTTTTGCGGAAAATCCAAATCACACGTCAAACATTTGATTGAGGGCGAAAACGCCTTTATCTGCGACGAATGCGTCTCAAACTGTATTGAAATATTGCATGAAGACGGAAATGACGGCACGCCTCCAGAAAGTGCCGGACAGACATCGGAAGAGCCAGGCAAGCTGCCCACACCCGCCGAAATCGTCGCCAACCTTAACGACCACGTTATCGGTCAGGAACAAGCCAAGAAAGCCTTGGCGGTGTCGGTGTACAACCATTACAAACGCCTGCGCCATCCTAAAGCCGGTGGTAATGTCGAATTGTCGAAATCCAACATCCTGCTTATCGGCCCGACCGGATCGGGTAAAACCCTGCTGGCGCAATCTTTGGCGCGCAAACTGGACGTACCGTTCGTGATGGCGGATGCCACAACTTTGACTGAAGCAGGTTATGTCGGCGAAGATGTCGAACAGATTATCACCAAACTGTTGGGCAAATGTGATTTCGATGTTGAAAAAGCACAACGCGGCATCGTCTATATCGACGAAATCGATAAAATTTCACGCAAAAGCGACAATCCGTCCATCACGCGCGACGTATCCGGCGAAGGCGTGCAACAAGCCTTGCTGAAACTGATTGAAGGTACGGTGGCTAGTGTTCCGCCCCAAGGCGGCCGCAAGCATCCGAATCAGGAATTTATCAACGTCGATACCACCAACATCCTGTTTATCTGCGGCGGCGCGTTTGCAGGCTTGGAAAAAGTGATTCGCCAGCGCACCGAGAAAGGCGGTATCGGTTTCGGTGCCTCCGTTCACAGCAAGGATGAAAATGCCGACATTACCAAGCTGTTCGGCATTGTTGAACCGGAAGATTTGATTAAATTCGGCCTGATTCCCGAACTGATCGGACGTTTGCCTGTTATTGCAACATTAGAAGAACTGGATGAGGACGCGCTGATTAATATTTTAACCGAACCGAAAAATGCTTTGGTTAAGCAGTATCAGGCCTTGTTCGGCATGGAAAACGTCGAGTTGGAATTTGAAGAAGGCGCATTGCGTTCCATTGCGCGTCAGGCAATGGAACGTAAAACCGGCGCGCGCGGCCTGCGTTCCATCGTCGAACGCTGCCTGCTCGATACGATGTACCGCCTGCCCGATTTGCAAGGCTTGAAAAAAGTGGTGGTCGGCAAGGCAGTCATCGAAGAGGGCAGGGAACCGGAATTGGTGTTCGAGTCCTGATGGCAAACAAAACCGCTTAGGAACGTTGAACCACGTTTCTGAAGCGGTTTTTTGTTTCTGATGCCGTCTGAAGCCTTCCCGCCTTCAGACGGCATCTGAGTTTTACGGATTGTCTGATGTCGCGGCAAATTCTACCAGCGCGTTTTCTAGACGCGCCAAACCTTCCGCCATATCCTCATCGTTCAACAGCAGCGAAGGCGCGAAACGCAATACGTCCGCACCCGCAACCAAAATCATCACGCCGTGTTTCAACGCGGCGGCGGTTATTTCGGATGCGCGTCCGCGATAAGGCGCGTCCAACACGCAGCCGAGCAGCAGACCCATGCCGCGAACTTGCTTAAACACGCCCGTTTGTTCTCCCAAAGACCGTAATGCTGTCTGAAGTTTCTGACCTTGACTGCGGACATTGTGCAAGGTTTCCGGCGCATTGATGATGTCGAATGCGCGGCTGCTGACCGCACACGCCATCGGATTGCCGCCGAAAGTCGAGCCGTGCGTACCCGGTTGGAAGGCGGCGGCAACCTCTTCCTCCGCCAGCATCGCGCCAATCGGAAAGCCGCAGCCCAAGGCTTTTGCCGAACTCAAAATATCGGGAACAACGCCGTAATGTTCATAGGCAAACAGCCTGCCCGTATGCCCCATACCGGTTTGAACTTCGTCCAAAATCAACAACGCATTGTGCCGGTCGCACAGACGGCGCGCGGTTTGCAAATATTCCGCAGTGGCGGGCAGGATGCCGCTTTCGCCCTGTATCGGCTCGATGATGACCGCGCAGGTCTGTTCGCCGACGGCGGCTTCCAGAGCGGCAATATCGTTGAACGGAACGTGCGTAACGCCTTGCGGCAGCGGTGCATAATCCTTGCTGTATTTCGGCTGGCCGCCGACGGACACGGTAAACAGCGTGCGCCCGTGGAAACTGTTGATACAGGCGACGATTTCGCTTTTGCCTCCGCCGAAACGGTCGCGCGCATATTTCCTCGCTAGCTTCAACGCCGCCTCATTCGCCTCCGCGCCCGAGTTGCAGAAAAAAACTTTGTCGGCAAAGCTGTTTGCAACCAATTTTTGCGCCAATTCCTGCGCCGGCCGCGTCGTATAGATATTGGAAATGTGCCACAGCTTGTGCATCTGCGCGTTTAAAGCATCGATAAGGGCAGGGTGGCAGTGTCCCAGCGCGTTAACGGCGATGCCGCCTGAAAAATCAATATATTCACGCCCTTCCGTATCCCAAACGCGGCTGCCTGAAGCGCGTTCGGGAATCATCGGTGCAAAGGCGAAATTGGGGGTCAGATAGTTTTGCATAATTGCTCCTGATTGCGGTTTTGCTCGGGATTATGCACCGTTTTTCAAGGCGGATAAAGGGAAATTGCCGACAATATCGGGCAGCGGTAAAAATAAACCTAAATATTTTCAATAAGATAGCTGAAAAATCAAAAAAATTTCAATAAAATGCTTGAGGCGCGGCAGCGTTTTGATTTAGACTCTCCCCCATATTTTTATCTTCAGACGGCATTTCATCATGCAAGGCAAAACGTTTACAACCGCTTACTGCTATTGGTATCACACAGACGTGCGGTACTTTTTTGCGCTTGCTTGAAATCCATCCCATACGCAAAACAGGCCGCTCGAAAACGGGGCGGCTTTTTTGTTACCTTCACACAGGTCGCCCGATTCGGCAACACACGACAGAATCAGGAAAATGACCATGAATGCAATGCCCCAAACCGCCGCACAAAACGAAACCCTGCACACTTGCAGCATTATTGTCGATGATGCACAGGATTTTTCCCCCATACTTCTCGATGCAGGGCGGGACGACACACTCATCAGCGAATCGATGATTCCGCAAATCCGCACCGTTGCCGCCCTGATAGCCGCCGAACGGCACGACTTCAGCCGCAGCAGCCCCGCCGAGTTTACCGATGCCGCCGATTTTTTTGCCGCACGGATTCTCGTATTGGGCGTGCGCTGCTTCTATCTGGACGTATCGCTGCTGCAAGTATTGAAAACCGCCAACAGCCGCGCCCGCCGCTTTGCCGAAAAACACCGCCTGTTTTTCACACCCGCACAAGCCGAATTGAGTTTGAACAAACACAAAAACCGCCGCCTGCTGACCGTAGAAACCGAACACGAAGTCGAAAACAAAGGCAACCCCGTCGCCAACAGCCTCGCATTTGTCCGCAAACTGCACCCCCTGCCCCTGTAAACATCACGATTCGCCGGCAGAATGCTTGCCAAAATTCCCGACGGCGATACAATAAAACCGATTTTCCACCCGAACAGGACACACATGAAAAAAATCATCGCCTCCGCGTTTATCGCAACATTCTTACTCGCCGCCTGCCAAGACGACACGCAGGCGCGGCTCGAACGGCAGCAGAAACAGATTGAAGCCCTGCAACAGCAGCTCGCACAGCAGGCAGACGATACGGTTTACCAACTGACTCCCGAAGCAGTCAAAGACACCATTCCTGCCGAAGCACAGGCAAACGGCAATAACGGTCAGCCCGTTACCGGCAAAGACGGGCAGCAGTATATTTACGACCAATCGACAGGAAGCTGGCTGCTGCAAAGCCTGGTCGGCGCGGCGGCAGGCGCGTTTATCGGCAACGCGTTGGCAAACAAATTTACACGGGCGGGCAACCAAGACAGCCCCGTCGCTAGGCGCGCGCGTGCCGCCTACCATCAGTCCGCACGCCCCAATGCACGCACCAGCAGGGATTTGAACACGCGCAGCCTCCGTGCAGAACAACAGGCGGCGCAGGCGCAGCGTTACCGCCCGACAACGCGCTCGCCTGCCAATTACCGCCGCCCCGCTATGCGCGGTTTCGGCAGGAGGCGGTAAATCCGTTGCGCCAATGCCGTCTGAAGGGCTTTCAGACGGCATTTTTGCATTTGTTAGGGGGGGCATTGTTATGTTGCCGTTTGATTTTCAGACGGCATCATATCGAACCGTCAAGCCGTAGGGCGGGATTTGGTGGGCAGGAATGCCCACCCTGCATCTGAAACCCTTCCGCGTCATTCCCGTGCAGGAAGGAATCTAGATATTTGAATTTACGGAAATTTTCAATCGTTGCCAAAGCGGAAAAGGGTTTTTATTACAGCCTAATCCTTTGGGTATCAAAGCCGGGCGGTGCTGAAACATTATAAAGGGTTTATTACACCAAGAGGAACAGCATATCCAATTTATGGAAGATAAGGAAATGATATGATATCTATTTTTAAAGCTTATTACGATATTTATGAATTTAATGGAGAACTATTAAAAAGATGTATATTTTTAGATGAAGAAAATAATGAAATAATTAAAGATAGAATATATGAATACTTAATTTATGTTTTAACAGGAGACCTTTATCTACAGAAAGACATTGATGAAAATTTAGAATTTATCCATCAAGCAGAAAATAATCCCAATGAAGTTTATTCAGGAGGTGGACAAGGTTTTTGCTGGGATATTTCTGCTGAAAAAGTAGTTTTCTATAACAACGAATTTGATGAAGAAGACGGCTGGCCTGATTTAAGCTGTTCGCTGCATACTTTTAAAACTGCTTTAATTGCTTGGAATGCTTTTTTGCAATTGCCTAAAAGTATTCATTCGGTGGTGGAAACCGTGATTGAGGAATAAGCATAATGGCTTAATGAATAGAATCAGAAAGTATAGATTGGGCTGCAAATCCACGCTTATACGCTGCGCCATGATTAAGATGTTAGGACTTGTATTGAATACAAGTCCTCATAAACGAATGGCAGCAATCCTTTGATTTAGATAAGATCCTTGATTTAGAATAATGTGGATTAACAAAAACCAGTACGGCGTTGCCTCGGCTTAGCTCAAAGAGAACGATTCTCTAAGGTGCTGAAGCACCAAGTGAATCGGTTCCGTACTATTGTACTGTCTGCGGCTTCGTCGCCTTGTCCTGATTTTTGTTAATCCACTATACAAAAATGCCGTCTGAAACCCGAAATCGGTTTCAGACGGCATTGGTTTATGCGGCAGGTTGGGGCTTAGCGGTCTTTATAGCGGCTGCCGCCTTTTCCGGCAAAAGAACCGTTGTTTGGGCGTTTGCCTTTAAAGCCTTCGCCGCCTTTTTTGAAACCGTCGGATTTCTTAAAGCCGTCTTTTTTGAAACCGTCTTTTTTATGGCCTTCGCCGCGTGAATTTCCGCCGAAGCCTTCTTTGCCCGGTTTCTTATCGCCGCGCCAGCCGCCGGATTTTCTCTCGCCCCAGCCGCCTTTGCCTTTCGGCTTGCCGCTTGCGGATTTGCGTTTGCGGGTCGGTTCCATGCCTTCGATGGTCAGCTCAGGCAATTTGCGGCCGATGTATTTTTCAATTTTGTGTACTTTGACGTATTCGTTCACTTCGGCAAAAGTAATCGCAATACCGGTACGGCCTGCGCGACCGGTACGGCCGATGCGGTGAACATAGTCTTCCGCCTGTTTCGGCAGATCGTAGTTGATAACGTGGGTAATGGTCGGTACGTCGATACCGCGTGCAGCGACGTCGGTGGCAACCAAAATTTTGCAGCGGCCTTTGCGCAAGTCCATCAGCGTGCGGTTGCGCCAGCCTTGCGGCATATCGCCGTGCAGACAGTTGGCGGCAAAACCTTTTTCGTACAGTTCATCCGCAATGACTTCGGTCATGGCTTTGGTGGACGTGAAAATCACGCATTGATCAATATTGGCATCGCGCAGGATGTGGTCGAGCAGGCGGTTTTTGTGGCGCATATCGTCGCAGTACAGCAGCTGCTCTTCGATTTTGCCTTGGTCGTCCACGCGTTCGACTTCGATGATTTCAGGGTCTTTGGTCAGTTTGCGCGCCAGTTTGCCGACTGCGCCGTCCCAAGTGGCGGAGAACAATAAAGTCTGACGGTCGGTCGGAGTCGCTTCGACGATGGTTTCGATGTCGTCGATAAAGCCCATGTCCAACATGCGGTCGGCTTCGTCCAGAATCAGCACTTCCAAACGTTCAAAATCGACTTTACCGCTTTGCATCAAGTCCATCAGACGGCCCGGCGTGGCGACAATCAGATCGACCGGTTTGCTCAGGGCACGGGTTTGGTAGCCGAAAGACGCGCCGCCGACAATGCTGACGGTACGGAACCAACGCATATTTTTGGCATACGCCAGCGCGTTTTTCTCGACTTGAGCCGCCAGTTCGCGGGTCGGGGTCAACACCAAAGCACGCGGGCCTTTGCCCGGTTTTTCGCTGCGCTTGGTCAGTTTTTGCAAAGTCGGTAACAGAAAGGCGGCGGTTTTGCCGGAGCCGGTTTGCGCCGAAGCCATAATGTCGCGGCCTTCCAAAGCAAACGGAATCGCCTGCGCCTGAATCGGCGTCGGGCTTTCGTAACCCTCGCTGCTGACGGCGGATAAAATGTTTTTATCGAGGTTCAAATCGGCAAATTTAATAGACATAGCTATCCTTGGAAGACAACAACGCCCGCGTCCGAAAGGTTCAGACGGCCTGAAGCAGGGAAGGGTAACGATACGGGGAATGTGAAGTTACAGGGTTGTCGCAAGCGGCTCGCTTGTGGTTTACATCGACGGCAACCTGCACAGATACGCTTTGCAAAATCAAAGCAACAAAAGAAACGCGCCCGGAAGGGCGGTTTAGGTTGGAAGGCGATGGCTTCGTATGACAAGATAAGCGGCGGATGGTATAGGGTTTGCCCGAAACGGTCAAGCAATCGGGCGTTAATTACAGTAAAATTGCCGCTTTCCACTTTATTCCGCCTGAAATCAATGACCGACATCACACCGTTTGCCAACCGCTTGGGCAAAAACATCAAACACCTTATGAAATGGGCGAAACGCAACGGCATCGAAGCCTGGCGCATTTACGACCGCGACATCCCGCAATTCCCTTTTGCCGCCGATGTTTACGGCGATCGAATCCACCTTCAGGAATACGATACTGGCTGGCTGATGCGGCCCGAAGAATATGAAGCGTGGCTTGCCGAAGTTTTGGAAGCCGTCGCTTTCGTTACCGGTTTTGAACCCGAACAAATCCATCTCAAACGCCGCGAACGCCAAAAAGGTTTGCAGCAATACGAGAAAACCGGCAAGGCGGGCGAAGATTTCGTCATTGCCGAAAACGGCCGCAAGTTTTGGGTCAACCTTGATAAGTATTTGGATACGGGGCTTTTTTTGGATCATCGAAACACGCGCAAAAAAGTCGGCGAAACGGCGGCGGGCAAACGGTTTTTAAACCTGTTTTCCTACACCGGCAGCTTCACCGTCTATGCCGCCACCGGCGGCGCAGCATCCAGCGAAACCGTCGATTTGTCCAACACGTATCTCGATTGGGCGAAACGCAATTTTGAATTGAACGGCATCGATATGGAACGGCACAAAATCGTCCGCGCTGACGTGTTCCAATACCTGCAAAACGCCGCCGCCGAAGGTAAACAGTTCGACCTCATCGTCATGGATCCGCCCAGCTTCTCCAACAGCAAAAAGATGCTCGACATCCTCGACATCCAGCGCGACCACACAAAGCTGATTGACGGCGCGGTGAAGCTGCTCGCTTCAGACGGCATTTTGTACTTTTCCAACAACCTGCGCAGCTTCGTTTTGGACGATTCGGTATCGGAACAATACGCCGTAAAAGATATTTCCAAACAATCCGTTCCCGAAGATTTCCGCAACAAGAAAATCCACCGGTGTTGGGAAATCCGCCACAAATCTTAAGGGTACGAAAAAGCCGCCGGAATTTTCCGGCGGCTTTTCGATTGCGCTTTATCAGGCGATGGAGGCTTCGACAAAGGCGGTCAGCTGACCTTTTGCCAATGCGCCGACTTTGGTAGCCACGACTTCGCCGTTTTTGAATACCATCAGGGTCGGAATACCGCGCACGCCGAAACGGGACGGGGTGGCTTCGTTGTCGTCGATGTTGATTTTGACTACTTTCAGACGGCCTTCAAATTCGGCGGCGATGTCGTCCAAAATCGGGGCAATCATTTTGCAGGGGCCGCACCACGGAGCCCAAAAGTCCAGCAGGACGGGGAGGTCGGATTTCAAAACATCTTGCTCGAAGGCGGCATCGCCGGTGTGTACGATTAATTCGCTGCTCATTATTTTTCCTTTTCGGTTGGGATTGGTACGATAGCGTGCAGGATAGGGCTTGGGCATAAAAATTTCAAGTGGGCGGGCGGGATAATAGTTTTTCTGTACCGTCCCAATCGCCTTTGCAAATTCTAAAAAACGGTTCGGACAGTATTTTATTTTTGAAAATTACTTTTATTATCAAAATGTAAGGAATGTTTTTGAAGCTGTACAGAAACGTGCGGGCGGTGTATGCTCCGTTTAAATAGATTCTTAAGGTATGAATGTTCAAAACCAAACCCGAAACCCTATAAAAGGAACACTGCGATGACTGATTTTTCCGTTTGGGAAACCGCCCCCTTTGGCGCAACCGTCGATCATATCCTGCAACGCTACCACAATGTCCACCGCGCACAATTTGAAGAATTGGTGCCGTTGGCGCAGAAAGTGGTCCAAGTTCATGCCGATACCTTTCCGGCGGAAATTGCCGAGCTGCTCGCCTATATGCAGAACGAACTGCTGATGCATATGATGAAAGAGGAAAAGATGCTGTTTCCGATGATTAATCAGGGTGTCGGCCGGGGGGCGGCGATGCCCATCAGCGTGATGATGCACGAACATGAAGAACACGACCGCGCCATCGCAAGGCTCAAAGAGCTGACCGACAATTTCCAACCGCCCGAAGGGGCTTGCGGAAGTTGGACGCGGCTTTACGCGCTGGCGAAAGAAATGGTGGAGGATTTGAACGACCACATTCATTTGGAAAACGATATTCTGTTTGCCCGCGTACTCGATTCTTAAGGGATAGGAGCCGGATATTTCCATGCCGTCTGAAACACGGTTTTCCGCTTCAGACGGCATTTCCACGTTTCAGCCCAACAATTCGGGCGGAATGCGGCACACGGGAATCGGGTTGATTTTGTGCTGCATCGCGCGATGAAGCCGCGTATAGATTTCCAAAACTTCGCGCCGCCGCCCTTCAAAATCTTCGGGTTTGCGCGTGCCGTACACGCCCATTGCCCACTCCAGTTCGGGATAGCTTGCGCCCATCTGTTCCTCGTCGGTGCGTTCCGTATCCCACAGGCCGTCGGTCGGCGGGGCTTTTTGAATCGCCTCATCCACGCCCAATGCTTCGGCAAGCCGGTAAACCTGCGTTTTGGTCAGGTCGGCAATCGGGCTGATGTCCACGCCGCCGTCGCCGTATTTGGTAAAAAAGCCCACGCCGAAATCTTCGATTTTATTGCCCGTCCCCGTAACCAGCAGCCCGTGCACCTGCCCGTAGTAGTAGAGTGTCAGCATACGCAGGCGGCTTCTGGCGTTGGCGAGCGAAAGCGGCTGATTGGCAAATACCGTCTGATGAACGCCGACGGTTTGCTCAAAGGTCTGGAACGTGTCGGTCAAATCGGCCGTTTGCGCGCTTACATTGGCATATTGCCCTTGCAGGTTGCGGATGTGCCGCCTTGCCCGCTCAAGCTGGTCGGGGTGTTGGCGTATCGGCATATCCAGAAGCAGCGTGGTGCGGCCGGTGCGGGCGGCGAGTGCGGAGACGACGGCGGAATCGATGCCGCCGGAAACGCCCACGACAAACCCTTTTGCATTTGCCTGAGCAGCGTATTCGTCCAACCATCGGACAATATGTGTGATAACTGCCTGCGTATCCATTTTTCCTCCTGTTGAAAATATCCGCATCATAGCCTGCCGGCGGTGCAATTTGAATAGATTGCGGGCGGGTTGATGAATATTTTTCCCATTCCCCGCTTAAAAAAGTCATACGGGAAAAGGCGGGCGGCAAGATGGCGCGTGTTATAATATTGTTGACAATTTAGGCGGTCCGATGTCGCCTTGGGCTTCAAAACACATTCATATTTTTTATTATTTGATTGATTCGATGTCTGATTTTTTTCATTCTGACGTGTTGTCCGTTTCCGAGTTGAACGCATTTGCCAAAAGTCTTTTGGAAAACCACCTTGCCGGTTTGTGGATTGTCGGCGAAGTGTCCAACCTGACCCGTGCCGCCAGCGGGCATTATTATTTCTCACTCAAAGACAGCCGCGCGCAGGTGCGTTGCGCGATGTTCAAGGGTGCGGCGGCGCGTTTGGCGAAACCTTTGAAAGAAGGCGACCATATCGAAGTGTCGGGCAAAATCAGTATTTACGAGGCGCGGGGCGAATTTCAGATTACCGTAAACGAAGTACGGCTCAAAGGTTTGGGGCAGCTTTACGAAGCCTACGAGCGGTTGAAGGCGCAGTTGCAGGCGGAAGGCGCGTTTGCGGCGGAACGCAAAAAACCTTTGCCTGCCCGACCGCAATGTATCGGCATCGTAACCAGTTTGGCGGCGGCGGCTTTGCGCGATGTCGTAACCACCTTGAAACGCCGTGCACCCGAAATTCCCGTTATCGTTTATCCGACCGTCGTTCAAGGCACAGGCAGCGAATTGCAAATTGCCCAAGCGATTAAAACCGCATCGCAACGCGCCGAATGCGACGTGTTGATTGTCTGTCGCGGCGGCGGCAGCATTGAAGACTTGTGGGCGTTTAACGAAGAACCGGTCGTGCGCGCAATCGAAGCCTGCACGGTTCCCGTCGTCAGTGGCGTGGGACACGAAACCGATTTCACGCTTGCCGATTTTGTCGCCGACGTGCGCGCGCCCACGCCGACCGGTGCGGCGGAGCTGGTCAGCCCCAACCGCCAAGAATCGCTACATCGTCTCGCTCAGGCGCAAGGCCGTCTGAAAACCGTTTTGGAACAACGCTATTTCGATGCCAGCCAAAAACTCGACTGGCTTGCGCGGCAAATCCGTCATCCGCGCCAAAAACTTGATGAGCAGCGCGCTTCAATCGGCAAGCTGGCGCAAACGCTGTCTTACTCTATGAAGCAAAACCTCCGTGCCCACACCGCCCGTTTTGAACGCCAAACCCAAGTCCTGCAACATTGCCGCCCCGATATTTCCGTTTGCAAAAACAACATCGTCCGCCTTCAGACGGCATTGCCTGCCGCCTTCAGCCAACTGCTCGCCCGCCGCCGCCAAAGCCTGACTGCCCAAGCCGCATTGCTTGAAGCCGTTTCGCCGCAGCACATTCTGGAACGCGGCTTTTCCGTCGTCAAAAATACACGCGGACAAGTCATCCGCAACGCCGATGTTTTGAAGCAGGGGCAGAAGCTGCACATTACTTTCGCCGACGGCGAAACCGACGTGCGCGTAAGCAAAGAACAAGGGCAGCAGGATTTGTTCGATTGCATTTAAACCCAATCGGAAAAACCGCTCCCCCTCTGCCGTCATTCCCGCGAAAGCGGGAATCCAGTCCCTTGACCTTAAGATAATCTTTAATTCGTCATTCCCGCGAAAGCGGGAATCCAGAAGCGAAAAGCCGCAGGAATTTATCGGAAAAAACAGAAACCTCTCCGCACACCCGAAATGTTTCAGACGGGGCATCTTGGGGCGGATAAAAACCCGACCCGATATTTTTTATAATTTTCAATAAGTTTTCATTGAGCAAATGAAATTTTATTTTTCAACTGACAGAAAGAGGATGTTATGAAGTTTTTAGACCGTGAGGCAAGCATTGCCAAGCCGGGTTTCAACCGTTGGCTCGTACCGCCCGCTGCATTGGCGGTGCACCTTGCCATCGGGCAGATTTACGCCTATTCCGTATTCAATGCGCCGCTGACCAAACTTGTCGGCATAACCGAATCGGCGGTCGGAGATTGGAAGCTGACGACCGTAGGTTGGATTTTCAGTATCGCACTCGCGATGCTGGGCGCGTCGGCCGCCCTGTTCGGCACATGGATGGAACGGGTAGGGCCGCGCAAAGCCATATTTGCCGCCGCCTGCTGCTTCAGCCTGGGCTTCTTCGTATCCGCATTCGGCGTGAGTACGCACAACCTCTTCCTGCTCTATTTGGGCAACGGCGTCATCGGCGGCGTAGGCTTGGGTTTGGGCTACATCGGGCCGGTTTCCACACTGATGAAATGGTTTCCCGACAAGCCGGGCATGGCGACCGGTTTGGCGATTATGGGTTTCGGCGGCGGCGCAATGCTGGCCTCGCCGCTTTCCGTATCACTGATGAACGCCTTTTCAAACGCCGCTTCGGTCGGGGTTGCCGAAACCTTTGCCGTATTGGGCCTGCTTTACCTTGCACTGATGATGTTCGGCGCGTTTACCATCCGCGTACCTGCCGACGGCTGGAAACCTGAAGGCTATACCGCGCCGAAAACGCAAAACAAGCTGGTCAGCAGCAATCATGTCAACGTGTCCCAAGCCATGAAAACGCCGCAGTTTTGGCTGTTGTTCTGGGTATTGTGCCTGAACGTAACCGCCGGCATCGGCGTATTGGGTCAGGCATCCGTGATGATTCAGGAACTCTTTTCCGAAACCTCCGTAGGCAGGCAGGCGGCAGTCGGCGCAGGTGCGGCGGCAGGCTTCGTCAGCCTCCTGAGCCTGTTTAATATGGGCGGACGCTTTTTGTGGTCGAGCGTTTCCGACAAAATCGGACGCAAAAACACCTACACCATCTTCTTCGTACTCGGTTCACTGCTGTATTTCGCCGTTCCCTCCATCGGCGAGGGCGGCAGCAAAGCCCTGTTCATCATCGGCTTTTGCGTGATTATTTCCATGTACGGCGGCGGATTTGCCGCCATTCCCGCCTACCTGAAAGACCTGTTCGGCACCTATCAGGTCGGCGCGATTCACGGGCGCATCCTGCTGGCCTGGTCAACCGCCGCCGTCATCGGCCCGGTATTGGTCAATTACATACGCCAAAGCCAAATCGACAGCGGCATACCGGCGGCACAGGCATACAGCGTAACCATGTACATCATGGCAGGCCTGCTGATTATCGGTTTGTTGTGCAACCTCGCCGTTAAATCCGTACACGAAAAACACCACGAAAAAGACCTCAAAACCGCCGCACGCAGCGGCAACCCCGACGACGAAACCGCCATATCCGACGCTTACCTTGTAGGCGAAAAAGTTTCCGGCGGCGGCATATCGGTCTGGTGGCGTTGGGTATTGGCCGTCATACCGCTCGCCTACGGCGTGGTGATGGTCTTTGTCAAAGCACTCGACCTTTTCTCCTGAAAACGCCCGAACAAAATGCCGTCTGAAACAGCAGATGTTTCAGACGGCATTTTTGTGTTTTGGCGGGTTTAGGCTTTTTTGCGGCGGTATTCGCCCGGCAGCAGCATTTCCGCCCATTTGAGGATGTTGGCGACTTCGGCGGGGTTGAGTTCGTAGAACTGTCCGCGTTTGAGGCGGTTGGGCAGACCGATGGGGCCGAAGCCGACGCGCACGAGGCGGCTGACGGTGAGTCCTTGGCTTTCGAATATGCGGCGCACTTCGCGGTTGCGGCCTTCTTTAATCACGACGTTGTACCATTTGTTCGCGCCTTCGCCGCCTTGTTCTCGGATGCGTTCGACTTTTGCCAAGCCGTCTTCGAGCATTACGCCTTCTTCGGTGAGGTTGCGCATTTGTTCGTCGGTCAGCCCGCCCAGTACGCGCACGGCGTATTCGCGTTCAACTTCGAAGCTGGGGTGGGCGAAACGTTGGACGAGTTCGCCGGAGGTGGTGAGGATGAGCAGACCGCTGGTGTTGATGTCCAAGCGTCCGATGGCGACCCAGCGGCTGCTGGCGGCCTGCGGCAGGCGGTCGAAAATGCTGACGCGGCCTTGCGGGTCGTCGCGGGAAACGATTTCGCCTTCTTGTTTGTAATACAGGATGATGCGCGGCAGGCGGTCGGCCCATTTGAGTTTGATGATGCTGCCTTTGACGGTAACGTGGTCGTCGGGGGTGACTTTGTCGCCCAGTTGCGCGGTTTTGCCGTTGACCGTTACCCAGCCGTTGGTAATCCATTCTTCCATTTCGCGGCGCGAGCCGACACCGGAGGCTGCAAGCACTTTTTGCAGGCGTTCGGGTTCCATGCGCGACAGGTCGCTGCGGCGTTCTTTCAAATCGCGCGCGTGTTCCATAATTTTTTGGTTGGGATTGCGGACGACGAGTTTTTTGGCTTTGGCGGCGCGCTGTTTGGAGGCGTTTTGCGGCTTGATGCCGTCTGAAGCTTTTTGTCCGTAAGCTTGGGCGGCGGTTTTGCCCGTTTCGCCTTTGGGACGGGCTTTGCTTTTGAAAGGTTTGGCGGTTTTCTTGGCAGACAGGGCTGCGCCGTCGCGCCATTGGCGTTTGCTGGTGGGCTGTTTGGACATCATTTTTCCTAACTCGCCTGATAAGGCGGTTCTTCTGCGGCGTGTGCGGCAGGACGGGTTGATAAAATGCCGTCTTTGTTCGGGACGGGCTGCCATTGTACCTGATGCGGCGTGTTTGTGGATGAAATCGTTGTGTCCTGAGGTTTGGAGAAGCGGGACAAAGTTTGTGCAACGGTTGAAATCGGTTTGCGTGCGGGAGTAGAATCTTTCAAATGATAAGAGGAGCGGTAAATGGATTTGCACAATATTCGGGAAGATTACAGCAAACGGGAATTGTCGGAAGGCGATTGCGCTGACAATCCGATCGAGCAGTTCGAGCGGTGGTTGGACGAGGCGGTACGTGCACAGGTCAACGAGCCGACGGCGGTCAATGTGGCGGCGGTCGACGGGCGCGGCAGGCCCAACAGCCGTATGGTGCTGCTAAAGGAGGTTAATTCTGAAGGTTTTGTTTTCTTTACGAATTATCACAGCCGCAAGGGGCGTTCGCTGGATGCTCATCCATTTGCGGCGATGACGTTTTTTTGGCCGGAGCTGGAGCGTCAGGTGCGCGTGGAAGGGCGTGTTGAAAGGCTGGCGGAGAAGTTGTCGGACGAATATTTTGAAAGCCGCCCGTATCAGAGCCGTTTGGGTGCGTGGGCAAGCGCGCAGAGCGAGGTGATTCCGAACAAGGCGGTATTGGTGGCGAAGGCGGCGGCGGTCGGACTCAAACATCCTTTGCATGTGCCGCGTCCGCCGCATTGGGGCGGCTATATTGTGATTCCCGATTTGATTGAGTTCTGGCAGGGCAGGCCGAGCAGGCTGCACGACCGCATCCAATACCGTTTGCTGGATGGCGGCTGGATACGCGAGCGGCTGTCGCCTTGAACAGGAAAAAACATATGCCGTCTGAAAACCGGAATTGGGTTTCAGACGGCATTTTTTCATGGGGAAAATACGGACGGGAAGTTTTTTGTGTTCCGAACGGAAAGCCTGAATCCTCTTTTGAGGTTATCTAAAACAAGATTTAATTCAGTCCTAAGCTTCTCATGATGAAAAATGTAAACATGGTTTTCTATAACTTATTCTATAACTTGGCCGGTATGGATGCCTGAGCTGATAGTAATGTCATTTTTAGCATACACGGCAAGCACGCGCAGGGTGGGAAACTTGTTACCCACGCAGTATTTTCAGACGGCCTGAAATAAAATTCCGTGAAGCCCAAACCGCGTATGCATGAATGCACACCCTACCATTTCACGATTAGTATGTTGCACAGGCTACGCAGACTAAATATTTATATTCTGCATACCAATTTTTTTTGCCAACCTAAAAAATAATTTGCAAGCTTCATTATTTAATGTTTCTATATACTCATCAATATCAATTACATTTGTAATATATGATGTATTTGCATGCTTGTTAAATTCTAAATTTACAATTTTAGTGCCATTGACTAATATTTCATATATATCTTCTTCTTCCGGAAGTATAGATAAACAATAGGCACTTGTTGCTAAAAACTTCTTTTTTAAATCATCAATAAGAAATGTATTATTAAGCAAAATATCATTAAATTCATTTAATGACTGCTCAACTTCATTCTCTGTCCAAATTTTAGTTTTTTGATTACGTTGTTTCATTTTATTCTACTAATTATGTATTCAATAAACTCAAATCATCATTTGTTGGAATGGTAAGGTGATTTTCATTATTTCTAAATTCCCCATTAACATATTCTGAGAATGCACATGTTTTGCAGCAATAAACTAATCTATTAGTCTCGATTTCCTTCCATAAATCAAAATCATAGGTGCCATGGCAAATATTACATTCCATATCTGCTTCTTGAATAATAAATAAATTCTCTAAAAAATTTTGTAGCAATTGATAAATATATGGATTATTTCTTTGCATGGAAATATCTATTTCCCGTTTAAGAGCTTTTAAATCGTAAAAACTAATTAGTGATTTTTTTATTGGATAATTAGGGATATCTAAAATTTCTATATTCATAAATTCAGAAATATTTGAACGGTGATCTAAAAATTCTTTCTCTAAACTAGGATAATCATGTAACCATTTAAGAATTAAAGTTGCGAGTAAGATATGATCTACATTATTACCTATACCCTCTATTTTTTCTTTTAAAGAAAGTATTATTTTTTTTGCATAATTACTGCCCTTTCACTATACCGGGGAATTATGATGCGGACGGCGTGAATGCGTCGGAGAAAAATAAGTTTTCCGGCAGCTTATGCTGTTGCACAAACAGATTCTTTGCTTGTTCGGTCATAGCCGGAGAGCCGCAGGCAAATACTTCGTATTCCGACAGGTCGGGGTGGTCTTGTGCCGCGATGTCTTGTACGTGGCCTTTTCTTCCTTGCCAGCCCTCTCCGGGGCGGGACAATACGGGGGTGAAGCAGGCGTTTTTCAGACGGCATGCCAACCCTTGTGCTTCTTCGAGGGCATACAAATCATCCTGATGACGCGCCCCCCAGTAGAAATGGACGGTGCGGCTGCTGTCTTGGCGGATAAGGTCGAGCAGGATGCTGCGGATGGGGGCGTAGCCTGTGCCGGTTGCCAGCAGGATGACGGGCTTGCCGCTGTCTTCCTGCAAGGTAAACGAACCGAGCGGGCCTTTAACGCGGACGATGCCTTTTTCTTTGACTTTGGGTTCGCTGCCGAAAATCATTTCCGAGCAGACACCATTTTCGCGCCTGCGGATGTGCAGTTCCAAAATGCCTTCTTGGTCGGGCGAATTGGCGATGGAGTAGCTGCGGCTGACGTTGCCCGGCAGCAGTAAATCAATGTATTGCCCGGCGTAGAAAGTAAACGGCGGGGCTTTGGGCAGGGCAAGTTTCAGGAGGGCGACATCGTGTTTGAAAATAATGCTTTCGATGCGTGCGGGCAGGGTGCGGACGGGTAGGGCATCGGCTTTGTAGCCGGGGATGTTGATGCTGATATCGCTTTGCGCGGTGGTGCAGCACATTAAAATCTTGCCTTGCGCTTTTTCTGCTTCGGATAAAGCCTGTTCCGAGTGTCCGTCCATTTGAATATCGCCGCTGACCAGTTCGGCTTTGCATTGCCCGCAGGCACCGCTTTTGCAGGAATGGGGCAGATTGAGGTTTTGACGGGCGGCAGCGGCCAAAACGGTTTCGCCGTCATTGGCGGTAAAGGTGGTTTGGTCGGGCAGTGTAATGGTGTGGTTCATGGAATATTGTTTTTTATGCTGTTTTAATGTGTGGTCAGACTGTGAAAAACTGTGAAAATGCCGTCTGAACGTTGGATTTGGGTTTCAGACGGCATCTTGCTTATCAGGCAAGTTTAGCTTTAATCAACTCCTGCACCTGCGCGGGGTTGGCTTTGCCTTTGCTGGCCTTCATCACTTGCCCCACAATCGCATTCAGGGCTTTTTCGTTGCCGGATTTGAATTGTTCCACGGCTTTGGCGTTGTTTGCCAGCACTTCGTCTACCATGGCTTCAACCGCGCCGGTATCGGTCATCTGTTGCAAACCGTGTTTTTCAATGATTTCGGTAATGGTGGCTTCGGGTTCTGCCCACATGGCTTCAAAGGCTTTTTTCGCTAACTTGCTGCTTAATGTGCCGTCGGCGATTTTGCCTACCAGCGCGGCGAGGCGCGGGGCGGTAATCGGGCTGTCGGCAAGTTCCATGCCTTCTTTGTTCAGCGTAGCGGCAAGTTCGCCGTTCATCCAGTTAGCAGTCAGCTTGCCCTGTCCGCTTTCTTTGGCGGCTTCTTCAAAATAGGCAGCCTGTGCGCGGCTGGCGGTGAGCAGGCGCGCGTCGTATTCGGACACGCCGTAATCCGCCACGAAACGCACCGCCATTTCTTTCGGCAGCTCGGGCATTTCTGCTTTGGCTTTTTGCAACCGGTCGTCTGAAATGATAACGGGCAGCAAATCCGGGTCGGGGAAGTAACGGTAGTCGTGCGCGTCTTCTTTCAAGCGCATCACGCGGGTTTCGCCTTTTTCAGGATCAAACAGCATGGTTGCCTGTTGTACTTTGCCGCCGTCTTCCAAAATCTCGATTTGCGCTTCCACTTCGTAATTAATTGCCTGCTCCAAGAAGCGGAAGGAATTGAGGTTTTTAATCTCGCGGCGCGTGCCGAACTCTGCTTGACCTTTCGGACGCACGGATACGTTGGCATCGACGCGGAACGAACCTTCCGCCATATTGCCGTCGCAAATGTCCAGCCAGGTTACCAAGCTGTGCAAGGCCTTGGCGTAGGCAACGGCTTCGGCGGCGGAGCGCATTTCGGGTTCGGATACGACTTCCAACAGCGGCGTGCCGGCGCGGTTCAAATCGATACCGGTCGCGCCGTTCAAGCCTTCATGCACGGACTTGCCTGCGTCTTCTTCCATGTGCGCGCGGGTTACGTTGATGGTTTTCACATCGTCGCCGACTACGATTTCCAATTTGCCGTGTTCGACAATCGGTAAATCCAACTGGCTGATTTGATAGCCTTTGGGCAAATCAGGATAAAAGTAGTTTTTGCGGTCGAACACGTTTTTCCGGTTGATTTTCGCATCCAAAGCTAAACCCAATTTGATGGCTTTTTCAACGACTTCTCGGTTCATTACCGGCAGTACGCCCGGCAAAGCACATTCCACCACGCTGGCGTGCGCGTTGGGTTCTGCGCCGAATGCGGTCGATGCGCCGCTGAAGATTTTGGATTTGGTGTTCAATTGGACATGGATTTCCAAGCCGATTACGGTTTCCCAGGTCATAGGAGGTTCTTTCTCTAAAATATCAATTCGATAGTCTTCGCATCAGGCTGTCCGGCGGAGCGGTTTTTCCGTTTGGATGCCGTCTGAAATGCCGCGTGCTTCTGTTTTCAGACTGTCCTTCATCTCTGCAACCATGTTGTCCAGCATTTCATAACGCTTGCGGTACATCGAGCGTTTTTTGCTTTCGATGTCGGCAAGGTTTTTGCGGGCGGGGGTTTGGGGGAGATGCCAGTAGCCGTCCCGTTCCAAACTTGCACCGTATTCTTGCCAGAATGCGTCGTAATTCATTTTGACGCGCTTTTTAAGTTTCCAGCGCAATTTGACTTGATGTTTCTGTGCAATGCCTATCGCGCCGTCTAATTTTAATGCGGCGGCGAAATATTGCAGCGCGGTTACCATCAGTTGTTGGGGACGCAAGCCGTGAAGTTGTTTGGTTATGCGGCGGACAGTGTCTTTGGCTTCTTCACCCGCAGGCCCTTGTACGGAGGCTGTCAGCAGGTGTGTGCCGACAAAGGCGAAGGTCGCCATATACAGCCGGTTGCCTGCTTCATCGCGTAAAGATAAAGACCACGCGCCTTCTTCGACGCAGTTGTCGTTGCGGTTGAGCCACAAGCTGATGCCGTCTGAAAGGTGCGCCAAGACCAGATGGAAGCGGTAGTCTTCCATTTGGTGCAGAATGTCTGTGCCGAACAGTTTTTCCGCCATGAGAAAATCTGCCGTCATCGCATCTAAACGGCGTTTACAGTTAAAACGCCTGTCAACAAATTCGCGCAGCAGCGGATAGGCATTCTGCGGGCAGTGGAGGAACAGCCCCTGACGGATAGGGGAGGCGTTGACAAACTGCTCGAAGGCGTAAATTTCTTTTTTTCCGAAAAATTTCCGCAATGTGTATTTGAAATGTTGCAGCCGATATAAAGGGGCATAGCTGTAAACGGTGCGAAAATCGGGGAAGGTAAAGGTGCGGTTCTGCTTCATTCGGGTCGTTTGCCGTGCCAATCGCTGTTGAGTTGGATTTGATGCGCCGCACCGAGGATTTTGGCTTCGGCGAAGTAGTTGCCGACAAGCTGAACGCCGACGGGCAGTCCGCCGCCGCTGAAGCCTGCGGGCAGGGTCAATGCAGGCAGTCCGGCGAGGTTGACGGCGATGGTGTAAATGTCGCTCAAGTAGGTTTCAACCGGCGAAGCATCCGCTCCGATTTTCGGTGCGGCGGAGGGTGCGGTTGGCGCGAGGATGAGGTCGCACCGTGCAAATGCCGTCTGAAAGTCATCGGCAACGAGGCGGCGCAGTTTTTGGGCTTTGAGATAATAGGCATCGTAGTAGCCGTGCGACAGTACGTAAGTGCCGATCATGATGCGGCGTTTGACTTCGCTGCCGAAACCTTCGGCGCGGGTGTTGCCGTACATTTCTTCCAAATCGGCGAATTGGGCGGCACGGTGTCCGTAACGCACGCCGTCGTAACGTGAAAGGTTGGTGCTGGCTTCTGCGGAGGCGAGGACGTAGTAGGCGGGGATGGACAGCGTGGTTTGCGGCAGGGAAACTTCGACCAATTCCGCGCCTTGGGCTTTGAGGAGGTCGATGGTATGTTGCAATGCCGTCTGAACATCGGTGCTGTTGCCTTCGCTGAAGTATTCTTTGGGCAGGCCGATTTTCACGCCTTTAAGCGGTTTGTCCAAATCGCGGGTGTAGTCTTCTTTTTCGCGTTCGAGGCTGGTGGAGTCTTTAGGGTCGAAACCTGCCATCGCGTTTAACAGAATCGCGCAGTCTTCGGCAGTTTGCGCCATCGGGCCGGCCTGGTCGAAGCTGGAGGCGTAGGCAACCATGCCGAAGCGGGAAACCGTACCGTAGGTAGGTTTGATGCCGGTAATGCCGCAGTGCGATGCGGGTTGGCGGATAGAGCCGCCAGTATCCGAACCGAGCGCGGCAGGGGCGAGGCGCGCGGCAACGACGGCTGCCGAACCGCCGGAAGAGCCGCCGGGGACGTGTTCCGGATTCCACGGGTTTTTGGCCGCGCCGTAGAATGAGTTTTCATTGGTCGAACCCATAGCGAACTCGTCCATATTGGTGCGGCCGAGCGTTACCATACCTTCGTCAAGCAGGTTTTGGACGACGGTGGCGGTGTAGGGGGAGATGAAGTTGTCGAGCATTTTGGAAGCGCACGCGCTACGCCAGCCGGTTTGGCAGAAAATGTCTTTGTAGGCGACGGGAACGCCGGTAAGCGCGGAGGCGTTGCCCTGTGCGATGCGTTCGTCGGCGGCACGGGCTTCTGCAAGGGTTTTTTCGGGGTTCAGCGTGATGTAGCCGTTGAGGGCGGGATTTTTTTCAGCGATGGCGGCGAGGTATTCGTTTGCCAGTTCGACGGCGGAAATCTGTTTGGACTGCAACAGGCTGCCTGCCTGTTTCAATGTGTATTGGGTCATAAATCTTCCATCCTTAAAGGGCTTCGGGCGGTATTGCTGATGCCGTCTGAAGCGTATTCGGATTATTCTTCGATAACTTGCGGTACGATGTACAGACGGTCGCGTACTTCCGGCGCAACGGCTTGGTATTCGGCGGCGCGGTCGGTTTCGGTAACTTCGTCTTCGCGCAGGCGCAGGGCGGCCTCGTGCGGGTGCGCCATCGGTTCGATGCCGTCTGTGTTGATAGTTTGCATCTGTTCGACCATAGAGAAGATGTCGTTTAATTCTTGAAGCGATTTTTCTTTTTCTTCCGCAGTCAGGTGCAGTCGGGAGAGTCGGGCGATTTTGTCTACGTCGGCAAGTGTCAGTGCCATGAAAAGCATCCTTGTCTGATGGTAAAGATACCGTCGTTCGGGTATGATGGGGCGTATTGCTTGAATTTTTAATTATAACGGAAAAATCCGTTGCGGCGGCAATTTGCAGCATCGGATGCCTGCCGCACGGGTTTGAAGGAGGGGAAATAATGGGATTGGGTATGGAAATCGGCAAGCTGATTGTGGCTTTTTTGGTGCTGATCAATCCGTTTAGCGCGTTGTCGCTTTACCTTGACCTGACCAACGGGCACAGTACGAAGGAGCGCAGGAAGGTCGCGCGGACGGCTGCCGTCGCCGTGTTTACCGTGATTGCGGTATTTGCGCTGATCGGCGGTGCGCTGTTGAAGGTTTTGGGTATCAGCGTCGGTTCGTTTCAGGTCGGCGGCGGGATTTTGGTGCTGCTGATCGCCATTTCGATGATGAACGGCAACGACAATCCCGCCAAGCAGAATCTCGGCGCGCAGCCGGACACGGGGCAGGCGCGTCCCGCCCGCAATGCCGGGGCGATTGCCGTCGTGCCCATCGCCATACCGATCACCATCGGCCCGGGCGGTATTTCGACCGTGATTATTTACGCTTCGGCAGCCAAAACGTACAGCGACATCGTGCTGATTATCGCGGCCGGTTTGGTGGTCAGTGCGATTTGTTATGCCATTTTAATCGTTGCCGGGAAGGTCAGCCGCCTGCTGGGCACGACGGGGCTGACGATTTTAAACCGTATCATGGGTATGATGCTGGCGGCGGTATCGGTGGAGATTATTGTGTCGGGACTGAAAACGATATTCCCGCAACTGGCAGGTTGATTCGATGTTTCACAGTGTCAATGTATTTACGGGCGAAACGCTTTACCGCCGCCCAGCTCAAGATTATGCGGAGTTTGAACGGCGGCTGGCGGGTTTGAAAATGCGCGGCAGGGCGTTCGCGCAATTGGGCGTAACCGAACGTGCCGCGCGCCTGCAAAAATTTGCCGATCGTTTGGAGGCGGAAAAAGAGCGTTTTGCGGAAATGGTGTGCGAAGAAGTCGGACGTTGCCTGCACGAATGCCGCGCGGAAATCGGCAAGTCTATCGAACTGATACGCTATTACGCCCGCCTCGCCCCCGAACTGCTTGCCCACAAAACTATTGCGACGCAGGCGAGTTTGAGTCAGGTGCGCTTCGAGCCTTTGGGCATCGTATTTGCCGTCATGCCTTGGAACTATCCCGTCTGGCAGGTATTGCGTTTCGCCGTTCCTGCCATGTGTGCGGGTAACGCGTGCGCCGTCAAACCTGCACCCAGCGTGGCACGCGTCAGTCAGGCGTTGTTCGATTTGGCTTCAGACGGCATTCCTTTGGCAGGCGCGTGGCTGGATGAGGCGGACACGCTCAAAGCCATCGAACACACCGATGCGATGGCGTTTACCGGTTCGACCTACACGGGGCGCATCCTTGCGGCACACGCGGGCGCAAACCTCAAGAAAACCGTGTTGGAGCTCGGCGGCAGCAACGCCTTTATCGTGATGCCCGATGCCGACTTGGAACGCGCCGCCGCAGAAGCCTGTTATTCCCGTTTCCGCGATGCGGGGCAATCGTGCAACGCCGCCAAACGCATCATCGTAACTGAAGCAGCAGCCGACCGCTTTATTCCGCTGTTTCTTGCCGAATGTGCCAAATTGAAAATGGGCGACCCCAAACATCCCGATACCACGCTTGCACCGCTGCACCGTGAAGATTTGCGGGACCGGGTTCACGGGCAGGTCGAAGATGCCGTTTCAAACGGCGCGGTATGCCTGACCGGCGGAAAAATCCCACAAGGGCGAGGCTGGTTTTACCCCGCGACGGTTTTAGACAGGGTAAATCCTGCCTGCCGCGTCTGGTATGAAGAAGTATTCGGCCCCGTCGCCCTGATTTTGCGTGCGGCAAACGAAGAACACGCCATCGCGCTTGCCAATGATTCCCCGTTCGGGCTAGGTGCCTGTATTTATACCGCCGATACTGAACGCGCCTGGCGGTTTGCCGAAAAAATACAGGCGGGATCGGTATTCATCAACCGCCATACCAGCAGCGATTTGCGCCTGCCTTTCGGCGGAGTCAAAGATTCCGGTTACGGGCGCGAATTGTCCGAATTCGGGCTGTACGAGTTCGTCAACGTCAAAACCTACTGGCAGAAATAAACAAACCCCGTGCCGTTTCAGACGGCATGGGGTTTTCGATGAGGCTGCTCAACGGCAGTATTTGTTCACATCGTTATTGTATTTCCGAATCAAATCGTCCCTGTTTTTCGCATTTGAGTTTCCCACCGCCTTCAGGTTCATTTTGGAAATCCGGCAGTTTTCTTCTTTGTTCTGCCGTTCGGTTTCGGCAATTCTTTTCTTTTCTTCCTCAAGCTGCCCGTTTTTTTCGGCAATATCCTTTTCGTTTTCCTTCGCACTGCCCGCATTCTGATCGACGGCAGGTTTGGGCTTGACCGCAGGTTTGGTTTGGCGCGTCCTCAGGTTGAGGATTTGGCTCTGGTCGGGATGAAGCTGTTTCGGCACATCCGAATAGCTGTTGCCGCCGCCGTCCTTCCAAGTAAAGACGGCGGCTTCGGCAGGCGGGACGGGCAGGAAAGAGGCGAGGGCAAATGTGATGACGGATAAAGCAAAGTTCATTAGGATTTCCTTAATGGTTGGCTGTCGGGGCAGCATCAGGATTGGCTCGGGCGGTGTTTTTCCGGGTTCGGGTCAAAGTGGGGAAGACACTCCGCCTTATATGGTGCTTTATATATTGAAGTAAAACAGATTCCCAAAAATATTATTGGAATATGCTTATGCTACCGTATATTTCGGCAAAGAAGAAGAAAATTGCAGCCCTGTGCGTATAAAATCCGATGGGGCGTGTGATTCTGCCTTTGGTGTTGAATCGGTTGAATTTGCGGTATTTTGATATTTTTATAGTGGATTAACAAAAATCAGGACAAGGCGACGAAGCCGCAGACAGTACAAATAGTACGGAACCGATTCACTTGGTGCTTCAGCACCTTAGAGAATCGTTCTCTTTGAGCTGAGGCGAGGCAACGCCGTACTGGTTTAAATTTAATCCGCTATAATTGATGAAATGCCGTCTGAATGCTTTGAAAAGGGTTCGGACGGCATTTTGTTCAAACCGGTTTATTTGCGTTGCAATACGGCGGCGAAGAAGCCGTCGGTTTGGTGTTTTGCCGAATCGAGGCGCAGGTATTTTCCGGTATCCAAATCGACCTTCAGGCTTTGCAGCAGTTCGGCGCAGTTGATGAGTTCAAAATCGGGATGTTCGGACAGGAAACGTTCGACCTGCTGCTCGTTTTCTTCCGGTAACACGCTGCAAGTGGCGTACACCAAGCGTCCTTGCGGTTTGACCAGTTTGGATGCGGCATCGAGGATGCTGTGTTGCTGTTCCAAAAGTTTGGCGACGGTTTCGGCAGATTGGCGATATTTGAGGTCGGGATTGCGGCGTAAAGTACCCAAACCGGAGCAGGGCGCGTCCACCAACACGCGGTCGGCTTTGCCTGCCAGTCGGGCGATACGGGTATCGTGTTCGCTGCTGATGCGTTCGGGGTGGATATTGGTCAGTCCGGCGCGGGTCATGCGCGGTTTGAGGTTGGCAAGGCGTTTTTCGGCGATGTCGAAGGCGTAGATTCTGCCTTTGTTTGCCATTTGCGCGCCGACGGCGAGGGTTTTGCCGCCTGCGCCGGCACAGAAATCGACAATGATTTCGCCGCGTTTTGCGCCCACCAATAAGGCAAGCAACTGGCTGCCTTCGTCTTGAACTTCCAGTGTGCCGTCCAAAAACAGTTCGTGTTTGTTAAGCGCGATTTTGTTTTTCAGGCGGATGCCCCAAGGCGAATAAGGCGTTGCCTCTGCATCGGCACTTTCGGCTTGCAACAGCGGCAGCACTTTATCGCGTTTGCCTTTCAAGGTATTGACGCGGATGTCGAGCGGCGCGGCTTGGTTGGTGCTGCGTCCGAAGGCGAGGATTTCTTCTTCACGCCAATGCTGTTGCAGTTGTTCCACCAGCCATTGCGGCAATTCGGCGGCGGTATTCAGGCCGTCTGAAAACTCGGTTTTGCGGGCTTTCAAATTGCCGAGCAACGCTGTTTCTTCTTCATCAAGCAGGTCTTTGATTTGGCTGATGTTGGTACTTCTGCCGAGAACCAGTGCGGCAAGTGCGGCTTTGCGCGGCTGCGCGTGCGGACGGCGCAGGGCGGTGCTGATTTTTTGATAGTGGCGCAGCGCGGCAAAGGCGGTTTCGGCGATTTCGTGGCGGTCTTGGCGGCCGAGCTTTTTGTGTTCGCGGAAATAGTCGGAGAGGACGGCATCGGCAGGCTGTTTGAAAGTCAGCATTTCAGCCAAAACTTTGGCGGTATGGTCGAGTTGTGCGGCGTTCATAATGTAATGGGTTCTCTTAAAGTTGGTAAAGGGTTTCAGACGGCCTTCATAATGCGTTCGATTTCGTGCCAAAAGCCGTCCGGCCGACATTCCAAAACGGCAATCAAGCCTTGGTCGATACGGCGGATTTCGGTTTCGTTCAATGTTTCGGTTTCGGCGACACGCGCAGATGCGAGATAGGCCATGCGGTCGAGCAGATGGTAGCGGGCTTCTTGGCGTTCAAACCCGTATTCCGCCCAATCTTGAATATAGATGCCGTGCCAGCCGTATGGATTAAGCGGCGGCTCAAAAGCATGGAAACCTTGTGGAAAAAATCCGATGCCGCGCACGATGGAAACGGGTTTTACGTCAAGCGGCAAACCGTGCTGCCGCAAGGTTCGGATGCCGTCTGAAGTGTGCGGCAGACCGAGTTGGGCGGTCAGCTTGGCGGCTTTTCCCAACAGCGTGTCTTTGGGGTTGAGTCCGCGCATGTCTTCGGGTTTGCCCGTGCCGCCGCCGTAGTATTTGCACGCCAGCTCGATATGGTAGGGCTTGCCGTTAAGCCTTGCCACAAAATCCGCCGCGCCTTGCGTATTGCCGTCCGAACCGGAAACCGTCAGGTTGTGCGCGAGCAGTTCGGCGTGCGGTGCGTTGGCAAACCAAAATGCCGACAGTTCTTCGGCGTAAATGCCGAGGCGGTGTCCGAACGGGGCGCGTCGGGCGAGGTGTTCCGTCAGCGGCGCGGGATCGGCATCCAATGCCAAAAGGTAACGGAAACCGCGTTCCCCCAGTAGTTCGCGCACGCCCAATTCGCAACCGCTTTGCCACAAAGGCGGCGCGGTCAGCAGCGAGGCTAAATCCCGCACGGCAGGGTCGGTCAGTTTCCACCACAGGGCATCGAGGGCGTAGTTCATGGTTTTCCTGTTTCTGTATTCTGATTTTTCCTGAAATGCCGTCTGAAAAGCGGATTCAGACGGCATGTGCTTAGGATTGCCCGTCCTTCAGACGCTGTTGCAGCGTATTGAAAAAACCGCGCAGGATATCGATGTCCTCCGTTTGCGTGTTGGCACGACCGAACAGGCTCTGCATACGGCGCATCAGACGCTCGCCGTTGCGGCGGTTGAAAAAGCCGATGTCGTCCATCACGCTTTCCATATGGGCGACCATACCTTTAATTTGTTCGTGGGTGGCGGCGTGGTCTTCCTGTTGCAGGTGGGTCATGGGCATATCGGTCTGGCTGAAGATTTCATAACACACGACCTGCACGGCTTGGGCGAGGTTGAGCGAGAAATAATCGGGGTTGCCGTTGATGGTCATCAGGCGGTTGCAGGCTTGGACTTCTTCGATGCTCAAGCCGAAAGTCTCGTTGCCGAAAACCAGTGCCACTTTCTCGCCGCGTTGCGCCGCCTGCAACAGCTCGGGAACGAGTGCGCGCGGCGTTTGCAACGGGGCGGTGATTTCGCGGCGGCGGCTGGTGAGGGCGCAGGCGATGGTGGTGTCGGAGAGGGCTTCGTCCAGCGTGGCGACGATTTCGGCGTTGTGCAATACGTCCACCGCGCCCGAAGCGAGGATGAAACTTTCTTCAGGCAGTGCAAAACTTTGCACGTCATCGGGATTGAAAACGGGCGGATTTTCCGTCATCGGCGTTGCCATCAGATTGGGGGCGACGATGGTCAGTTTGTGCAGACCCATTGTTTTCATTGCGCGTGCGGCAGAGCCGATATTGGCGGGATGGCTGGTGCGCGTGAGGACGATGCGGATGTTGCCGAGATAGTCGGGCAGGGCGGGTTTGAGAGCAGTCATGTTCGGTTTTCGGTAGGAATGGAATAGGGTATAATGCGCCGTCTTTTTCGTTCGGACGGTCAAATGCCGTCTGAAATGTTCTTTAACAACGTCGGAAATTTAACGTTGCGCCTGAAGCAGACACGCGTCAGGCGGTATTTTACCCGATTTGGCAGGGTTTACCCCAACCAAATAAACTCCGATTTTGCCGCTCCGAAGGACTGCGCGTCCGAACCGGCGGTATGCCACCCTTAAGGAAATCTGATGAATCCGTTTTTGAATACAGCCTTTAAAGCCGCCCGCCGTGCCGGTCAGATGATGATACGCGCCGCAGGCAACCTCGATGCCGTCAAAACCGACAGCAAAGCCTTCAACGATTTTGTTTCCGATGTTGACCGCAATTCCGAAATCATCCTGGTTGAGGCTTTGAAAGAAGCCTATCCGCACCACAAAATCACTTGCGAAGAAAGCGGCTCCCACGGCAAAGCCGCTGCCGAATACGAATGGATTATCGATCCGCTCGACGGCACAACCAATTTCCTCCACGGCCATCCCCAATACGCCATCTCTATAGCACTGCTGCACAAAGGCGTGTTGCAGGAAGCTTTGGTGTATGCCCCCGAACGCAACGACGTTTATATGGCTTCGCGCGGCAAAGGCGCGCTGCTCAACGACCGCCGCATCCGCGTTTCCAACCGCATCGAATTGAACCGCTGCCTGATCGGTACCGGCTTCCCCGTTGTCGATCAAAGCATGATGGACAAGTATCTGGCGATTTTGAAAGATTTCTTGTCAAAAACCGCCGGCGGCCGCCGCGAAGGCGCGGCTTCTTTGGATTTGTGCGCCGTAGCAACAGGACGTTTTGACGGCTTTTTCGAGTTCAACCTCAAACCGTGGGACATTGCCGCCGGTGTATTGATTGTCCAAGAAGCAGGCGGCATCGTTACCGATATGTCTGGTGAAGACGGCTGGCTGGAAAGCGGAGATATTGTGGCCGCCAATCCCAAAGTGCTGGCGCAAATGTTGAAAATCATTTCCGCACACGTTTAATCCGAGTCTTTCCCGAAGGAAGGGAAGAATAGAATGCCGTCTGAAATACCTGACCGTATTTCAGACGGCATTTTGCTTTTAAGCGGAACAATCTTTTGGTCGGATATTGTCGGTTCGTTAACTTTTCCTTTATTGCCGCCTAAAGCGCGGAGTGACGGCACACCCTGCCGGTGTGGTATAAAGTACACACTTGAAAATAGAAATAAACCGATATTTGGTAGGCGGATAGATTAAGCGTATGGATTCGTTTTGTAATGGTTTTGATTATCAAATATAATGCGCGCACAAAATATCCTTTGGGTTTTATCTTTTCCAATTCAAATTTGAACAATCAATAAAGAGAGCGTTTTCATGAACAAAAAACTTGCCTTAATGCCGCTGTTGATTTTGAGTGCGTTTTCGTCTGCCGCCGACAATGTTCCGCAGCATGGCGAACTCGGACAGGTTCATGTCCGTGCCGATGCCAAACGCGTCAAAGCTGCCCGTTCCTACTCCATCGCCAGCGACGGCGATTTGCGCGACCGCGTGAACTTGGGCGTATTGGGCAAAGCCAACGCCTTTACCGCGCCGATTACCGTCGTTAATTACGACGAGCAAGCCCTCAACAACACCGAAGCGCGTACTTTGGTGGATGCCGTAGCGAAAAAAGACGCTTCCGTCTGGCAGTTTGGCGGCGAAAGCAACACGCTTACCGGTTTGTATTTCCGTGGTTATCAGCTTGACTCGCGCCAATTCAGCGTCAACGGTTTGGCAGGGATGTACGGCACGCAAGGCACGGCCAGCGTGCATGTCGGTTCCGCACAACTGATTAAAGGCGCGTCCACCGCCGTAAACGGCATGGACCCCGAAGGTGCGGTATCCGGTTCCGTCAATATCGAAACCAAAAAAGCCGCCGACGAAGGCAACCGCAAAATCGGTTTGGGCTGGTTTAGCAACAACCGTGCCCAAGGTACGTTCGACTTGGGTCAACGCTTCGGCGAAAACAAAGCATTCGGCGTGCGCGCTAACGGCAAACTGCGCCACGGCGACACCCCGCGCCACGGTTACAGCGAAGACAACAAAGAATTTGCGGTAAATGCCGACTATCGCGGCGAAAAAGTGCGCGTGGCGTTCGATTCCATCTACGCCAAACGTAAAACCAACGGCGGTCGCGCGCGTATGCAGGACATTCAAAACGCCAACGGACGCTTGTTTGACGCGCCCGATGGTAAAACCAACCTGCTGCCTTCTTGGAACTGGCAAAACACCGTCGGCGAAACCAATATGCTGACGTTTGAATGGGATGCGTTTGATAATGCACAGATTACAGGCGGTATCGGCTACAACAAAGCGCGTTATTACGGCACGCTGATTTCCCCGACCGTTTGCGGTACAAGCGGAGCAAGTAGCCAAACCGCTACCTGCACGGCTGCCAACCAATACCACACCGGCACGGCGCGCCTGACCGACCAATATTTCCGCACATTGAGTATGAACCTGACCGCACGCGGCGAATTTGAAACCGGTCCGGTTACGCACAACTGGAGCACCGCCTTCGACCGCATCATCCGCCAGCGGAAAACCATAAACGGCAGCGGAAACGGCAACAGCAAGATAGAAGTGAAGGCAAACGAAAATATTGCGAATCAATTGGCATCGTTCAAAGCCGACTATCCCAATTCTTGGGCGAAAACCGCCAACTTGGATGCCAATATCAAAGTCAACAGCCTGGCTTTGTCCGACACCTTGGGCTTCGTGGATAACAAATACCGCCTGACTTTGGGCGGACGTTTCCAAGCAGTTGAATACACCAATAAAAAAGAAGGTCAAAGCGGCGATGCCAAACGTTTCAGCCCTATGTTTATGGCCGCGTGGGTGCCGCAACCTGATTTGGTCGTTTACGGTAACTACATGGAAGACCTTGAGCCTGCCGATATCAAAACCGACGATGGCGGCAATACCACCATGTCCAAACCGCGTGTCAGCCGTCAGTTTGAAGTGGGTGTGCGTAAAAACTGGGGCAATTTCGTGACCACGTTAAACGCGTTCCAAATCAAACGTCCGGGCTACTGGAGAGGTCAGACAACCACTAATGCAAAAACTAAGAAAAAAACGCTGACTTACGGCGATAATTCCGATTTTGCTCGCTATAAAGCCCAAGGAGGCGCAGCCGGAGACGAGCAAGGTATGGAGCGGAGCCGAGGTATTGAGTTCAACACCTACGCGAATTTGCTCAACAATACTTTGCGTCCGACTTTGGGCCTGATGTATCTGCAATCGACCGTGAAAGACTACCCAAATTCACGCGATATGCTGGTTAGCGGCGTACAAGTCGCCAATCCGCGCGTGATTGCCAAAGCGGGCGTGGAATGGGATACCCCGTTTGCCAAAGGTTTGACCTTGAACGGCAACGTTTCGTATTTCGGCAAGTCTTACCAAGATACGAAAAAACAATACGCCTTCCCGTCCTACACTTTGGTTGACGTAGGCGCACGCTACAAAACCAAGCTCGGCAAAAATACGTTGACCGTCAGCAGCTCGGTAGAAAACCTGTTCAACAAAAACTACTGGCAGGTACAGCGAGGCCAATACGACCGCAGCTTCGCCGTCGTCGGTATGCCGCGCACTTACTGGCTGAAAGCGGAATTGGATTTCTGATTTCTCCGCATCCGGAAAATGCCGTCCGAACAGGTTTCAGACGGCATTTCTTTTAAAGAAATATAGCGGGATATGCTTAAATAATGCTATTCTAGTACCTTTGGAACCTGCTTGTTTGAAGTGATGAAAAAACCTTTGATTTCAGTTGCGGCAGCATTGCTCGGCGTTGCTTTGGGTACACCTTATTATTTGGGTGTCAAAGCCGAAGAAAGCCTGACGCAGCAGCAAAAAATATTGCAGGAAACGGGCTTCTTGACCGTCGAATCGCACCAATATGACCGCGGCTGGTTTACCTCTACGGAAACGACGGTCATCCGTCTGAAACCCGAGTTGCTGCATAATGCGCAGAAATACCTACCGGATAACCTGAGAACAGTGTTGGAACAGCCGGTTACGCTGGTAAACCATATCACGCACGGTCCTTTTGCCGGCGGATTCGGCACGCGGGCGCACATTGAAACCGAGTTCAAATACGCGCCTGAAACGGAAAAAGTTTTAGAACGCTTTTTTGGGAAACAAGCTCCGGTTTCTCTTGCCAATACCGTTTATTTCAACGGCAGCGGTAAAATGGAAGTCAGTGTTCCTGCCTTCGATTATGAAGAACTGTCGGGCATCAGGCTGCACTGGGAAGGCCTGACGGGGGAAACGGTTTATCAAAAAGGTTTCAAAAGTTACCGGAACGGCTATGATGCCCCCTTGTTTAAAATCAAGCTGGCAGATAAAGGCGATGCCGCGTTTGAAAAAGTGCATTTCGATTCGGAAACTTCAGACGGCATCAATCCGCTTGCTTTGGGCAGCAGTAATCTGACCTTGGAAAAATTCTCCTTAGAATGGAAAGAGGGTGTCGATTACAACGTCAAGTTAAACGAACTGGTCAATCTTGTTACCGATTTGCAGATTGGCGCGTTTATCAATCCCAACGGCAGCATCGCACCTTCCAAAATCGAAGTCGGCAAACTGGCTTTTTCAACCAAGACCGGGGAATCAGGCTCATTTATCAACAGTGAAGGGCAGTTCCGTTTTGACACGCTGGTTTACGGCGATGAAAAATATGGCCCGCTGGACATCCATATCGCCGCCGAACATCTCGATGCTTCTGCTTTGGCAGTATTGAAACGCAAGTTTGCACAAATTTCCGCCAAAAAAATGACCGAGGAGCAAATCCGCAATGATTTGATTGCCGCCGTCAAAGGCGAGGCTTCCGGATTATTTACCCATAACCCGGTACTCGACATCAAAACGTTCCGTTTCACGCTTCCGTCGGGAAAAATCGATGTGGGCGGGAAAATTATGTTTAAAGATCTGAAGAAGGAAGACTTGAACCAATTGGGGGCGATGCTGAAGAAAACCGAGGCCGACATCAGAATGAGTATTCCCCAAAAAATGCTGGAAGACTTGGCGGTCAGTCAGGCAGGCAATATTTTCAGCGTCAATGCCGAAGATGAGGCGGAAGGTAGGGCAAGTCTTGACGACATCAACGAGACCTTGCGCCTGATGGTGGACAGTACGGTTCAGAGTATGGCAAGGGAAAAATATCTGACTTTGAACGGCGACCAGATTGATACTGCCATTTCTTTGAAAAACAATCAGTTGAAATTGAACGGTAAAACGCTGCAAAACGAACCGGAGCCGGATTTTGATGAAGGCGGTATGGTTTCAGAGCCGCAGCAGTAATGGGTCAAATGCCGTCTGATGAAACCTAATGAGATAAATATATAGGGGTTGATGAGAAAAATGGGATGAAAGAGGATGACGGGGGATTTTGTGGGATGGAAAAAATGCAAGGGAGTTGCAAATATTGCAATAAAAACGGACGGTATTTTTATCGTCCGTTTTTTGTTGTCAAAGTCCTTTTTTGAGGGCGGCGATGGCGATGTCGAGGATTCTGCGTTCGGCACCGGGTTGGAGTTGGTTGTTGCCGTTGATGGGGAGATAGGGGCGTGCTGGAAGGTTGGTTTTGTGACCTCGCCCTGCTCGTCCGCCGAGGTGGTGGATGGCGGCGTATTTTTTATTGCTGCCGATTCGGGCATAGTTGCTGCCAACCTGTGTAGTCAGGCTGGCGGCAAGTTGCCCGCTTTTTTGCAGGGTCTTGCCTCCCTCATCTGCGGCACGCCGGCTTCGTTTCCACCGTTGCTCGCCCCAGCTTTCGGATTCGAAGTTTTCTTCGGTCATAGATAGCAACTCAGTTGCAATACCGCGCATCATGAGGCGGGTGTTTGCGGCGTTTTTAAGGAGCGTACTCAGACCGTGTTCGAGTTTGGCAGCATCGAGTTTGATTTCCAGCATAATCAGCCTTTTAACAGTTTAAGCACCCAAGTCAGCGAAGCGGCGGACAGGGCGTTTTTGAATCTGTCGTTGCCCATCATCGTTTTCAGGGCAATGCGGGCGATGTCCGGATGGGTTACCTGCGCCTTATCCACTGCGATTTTCGCCATACGGGACAGCATAGACTTGCCTTGGTTGGCATTGAAGCCCGCATTGGGGGCAATAAATTTGTTGTTGATGCGAATGCCGGTGCGCTGTGCGTAACGCTCCTCTCCGGTATAGGGATTCGCGCCTATATTGACGGTGATGGACTCAAGAGTCGGTCGGGGCAGGACACGGTTTTCTCCCATACTGCGGGACAGCGGTTTGACACGGCAGCGACAGCGGTAGTCCAAAGGAGGGTACAAAGTATTCCACACGGGGTCGTCTGCGGCATAGACGCGACCGTGCATCATACGGTGGGTATCACGAGTGCGGCTGTCGTTGATGGCGACGTACTGCCAATAAGGGTGCGTGTCGATGGAGTCCATCATTTCGGCGTAGCGGCCCGCCATATAGGCCGACTGCATATTGGTCAGATAGATGGTTTTCAGGCGGTGGGGGCTACCGAGCTGTACGCTTTGGGTTTCTCCTTCGGGATTTTTAACTTCCTGCCTGCCCCACCAGCCTTTGCGCTGTAGAACGGGGGCGAGTTCTCGGCTGAACTCTTCCAGCGTCCGGCCTTGTTCGGCGGCATCGACGACGGCGGAATAGATATCGGAGAGCACATCCATTTTGGCGGTTTTGGCCACCGTAAAGGCAGTGGCGTGCGCGTCGTCCAACATATCCTGCCAGTCCCAAGATACGGCAATGCCTTTTTGCTTGAGATAGGCGACGGCGGCTTCGGGTTTCATGCCGAAGACGGCTTTAATATCTTCGGGGTTCATGATTTAAGCTCCTGTGCTACTTCAATCCTGCCGACCAAGTCGGAAAGGAAAATCAGGCGCGCCAACTCGTTTTGCAAAGCGGTATCGTCCATATTCGGATAGGCGGCGGACAGACGATCGAGCAGGTTTTCGGCGGTTTCTCCACGACTTAATTCGGCCACTAGGACGGCAGTCAGCAGGTCGCCTTGTGTATTCAGACGGTCTGAGTTAGGGGCGAGTCCGTCGATGACCAAACCTGCATCCGTCAAATCGCCCTCGGTAAAGTCGGCAGCTTTTGCCTCCGGGCTTGCTTGAACGCCCTCGAGCAAATCCCCATCTTCCAAACCGTATGTGCGCTGCCAGTATTGCTTGGTGAACTTGGCACCGGCATCCACCATCATCTTATCCCGTTCGGCACGCTCTCTGGTGCCGCTTTCCTCATTTTCGAACAGCACGAATTTCGGACGGGCAACGTCTCCGAAATTTATCTCTATTACCCACTCTATCAACTGATTGAACGTTGTCTCCACGATTCGTTTGTCGCTGTCGCGGATGTCGTCCGTTACTTCCAAGCCTGCGGTCGCGCTGGCGTGCGTGCTGTCTTTTTCGGTGGTTTGGTCTTGTCCGAGCAGCGCAATGCTGATTTCGGAGCGGCAATAACGAATGAGCTTGTCGTAGGCATCAATAGATGAGGCCTTACCGCTTGCCTCGTGGATTTCGACGCTGGAATCATTGGGAATGGTGCCGACGCTGTTGCCGATCAGGGCTTCGAGCGCATCCAGCAGCTTGTCGGTATCCTGCGGGGTATTGGAACGAGGTTCTTTACCAATCAGCCAAGGCGCACCGTATTTTTCGGTGAACTGCATCCAGAATTTAAGGCCGCCGCGTTTGAAGGTGACCAGCCAAAAAACCAAGCCCAAATCGCCCAAACCGTAGGGGTTTAGATAATCTGCCTCATGTGTCGGGCAAAGAAACTTATAAGGCGGAGGAACGGTATCGGTCAGCCCATTTTGGATGTAACGCAGCTCGCCTTCGTCGTTGAAGGCGAACCACTCTTGCGGCTTGGCGATGATTTTGTCAGGCAGCCATGCAGAATCGGTACGCCAAATCAGTTCGATGGGCTGGTAGCCGTAAAAAACGGCGTTTAAAACGTCTTTAATCAGGCGGTAAACATCGGTTTCAGCCTGCCAGCTATCGACAAAATCCCGGACATTTTTAGGGGTGTCGTCGCCCTCAAGCCGCCATTCGAGGCGGGCGACAGCTGCTTTTCGGCGGCGCACCAGCGAGCCGACCAACGGGTCGCGCATCAGCTCGCGGTAAATGGAGATTTGCCTGCCCATTTTGCGCAAAACAGGGTCGGGATTAGGTAGCCAGCCGTTGAAACCGCTGAAAAACGGGCGGGAAACGGCGAGATGTGCAGATAAATCCTGCGGCTTGAAGGTCATGATGCCTTGGCTGGTTTTGAGTTTGAGGTGGGGTTTGGGCATGATATGTACTCTTTAAATACTTTAATAACCTTCGGTTAACGCGCTTTTTCGGCGGATTCGGCGGCTGGCTACGCGTATCGGTCCGGTATTCAGCTCGCGGCTGGCGTAATGGGCAAGGACAAAGGCAATCGCCGCATCGCCGTGGCGTTTTTTGCCGTCTTGACCTTTGGTGCGTACATCGGGGATGCGCGGCACGCCTCTGACCAGCTCGAAGGCGCGCAGGTCGGTCAGGATGTCTTCGTCTTTGGGAATGCCGTCCAGTGTGCCGTCTTCGAGGGCGGCTTTGAACGGCGCGGTATGGGTGCGGTACCAGTTTTCCGAGAGCATGACCGACTCGCATACCTCCGCGCCAAATTCGTCGCGCATGGCTTCAGCGATTGACTGACCATTGCCTCGCGCATCCAATGCCGCTCCGCGCAGATTGGGTAAGCCGTGCAACAGGTGTTTCATGATTTGTTCTTGTTGGGCAAACGGCATATTGCCCAACTCCAACACAAACGGCGGCTTAAGGCTTAAATTAGGCTGCTGCAATAAAGGGACGATGACGGTACGGTCGCCGCTGCGGGCAAAGTCTTCGCCAACGAAGCTGGTGCGGGTTTTATCCAAACCGTCGAGCAGCGGTTGCAGGGTGTCGGCTATCCAGTCAGCGACTTCAGCGGCGCGGCGCGGTTCGGGCAAGAGGCCGAAATCGTCGGTCTGGTCGTAGCGGATAACCGGTGTATAAGGGCTCATACGGCTTTCGATTAAGGCGCGGTTGAGCCATTTGCCGCCGCCGTTTTTGGGTATGCAGTCCAACTCTTCGGATGCGTCGTCGCCGTAGAAATCACGAATCTCTTTACACCACGCGGCTTCGCCGTCTGCCGTCCACTCCTTGCCCAAACGCAGACAGATGCGGCGGTAGAGGCCGTCTGAAACGGCCTCGTCGAAAGTAATGCGGTGGATGGAATAAGGTTTTTTGCCCGCACGAATGTCGGTAATCAGCTCGTTGAACGGATTGTCCACACCGTCATGGGTAGAGATGATGTGTACCTGCCCGCCCCACATCAGCAATGCCATTGCCGCTTTGAGCAGCTCTCCGAGCTGCTCGTGGAACGCCGCTTCATCGATGATGACGCGCCCCTGCTTACCGCGAAGGTTGGACGGTCGACTGGACAAGGCGGTAACGCGCCAGCCTGACGCGAAACGGATGACGAAGGCGAGGACGGATTTTTTGTCGTCCCCCTCGACGAACACCTCTTCGGTCTCTTCAATTTCGCCTGCCGCCAAACCGTAGAACTTGGCCCAGTTGGCACAATCGCGGATAAACTCCAAAGCCATATCTTTGTTGTAGCCTATGTACCATGCGTCCATGCCGCCCGATGAGGCGGCAAGTAAGGCGGTGTCGGCAGCCTCGCCCCAGCTCAGACCGATACGGCGCGATTTCTCGCAGAGTTTGACGGGCGAGGTGTCGGCGCACCAACGCTGCTGATAAGGCAGCAGTGCCATCGGGGTGCGGTCTTCGATTTTATTTTCAGGCGACATCATCGATACCTAGAATTTGCTTTCTAATCATTCGGCATGTTGATTGGGAAATTTTGATATTCCTACTTAAAGGATAGCGTCTGCCACGACTGGGAGGAAGTTTGTTTTTAAGTCTGATACAGGTAATCATGACGCAATCCCCAAGATCTGTTTGCGGATGGCTTCGGCAGCCGCGTCGGACAGCCCGCCTTTTTTCGCCTGCTTGGCGACGTTTTCGGCGGCGGCTTCGACTTTGGCTTTAACTTTTGCCTGATATTCTTTCAGGCGCGTTCCGGCGGTAATCAAACCGCTGATTTTGCGTGCTCCTTCGCTCATGATGCCGAAGCGGTCGAGCGCGTTCAGTTCTTCAGACGGCATTTCGCCGATTTGCACCAATGCCTCGAACAATTCGGTCTGCAACATCGCCATCAGGGCTTCGGAGCGTGTATCGCCTTCATCGGCTGCGCCTTCGGCAATCAGGCGTGCCGCTTCAGTGCTGTTTTTGATGGCGGCAAACCGACGCTGGACTTTCTGCCCGTAGCGGTGAGCGGCGGAACGGCTGATTTCGTAGCCCTGCTGCTGCAACCATTCCGCCAGTGCCTGATAGTCGGCAAAACCGTTTTCGACGAGTTTGCGCTCAAACTCATGGCGGACGGCTTCGGGCAATTGGTCTATCGTGCTGCGCTTGGCCATATCAGCTCCACACTTTTTCGGGACGGGCGATGCCGGCTCTGCATTCAACCGTATATTCGGCAATATCGACACCCAAGCCGGTCAGGTCGGCAAACCACAGGCCGTGCGGGGCTTTATTCAGTTCCACCATTTTGCGGTCGGCAAGGTAGTCGAGCTGCTGGCGCAGTTCCAGTGCGGTGGTTTGCGGATAAATCGCGTTCATGATGTCCAACAAGAAGGTTTCGCTTGTCGTGTGAGGGCGGGCTTTATTAAGGGTGTTGATGATGTTCCAACGCATCCCCTCGCGGCGTTGTTTGGCAATCAATTCTTGGCTAATCATTTCTTTACGCTTTCCATTTTGTAGATTTCGGTGAGTTTCTCGGCGACGTTGTCGAGTTTGGCTTCGAGGACGACCTGATTGCGGATGTAGTCTTCGCGCAGGACGTAGGTCAGCGGCAGGCCGGCATTGAATTCCGCCAGTTTGTTTTCCATGATTTCGACTTTGCCTTGCAGGCGTTCCTGCTGTTTTTGGCGTTCGTCCTGCTGCTCGCGGAATTGCGCCAGTAGCATTTTGCCGAAGGTAAAACAAATGCCGAGGAAGGAGAGTAAAAAGCCGACAAGCTGCCAAAATTCGATGTGGATAAAGGTTTTTTCCATCATTCACTTACCTCAGGAATCCGTGTTCAAAATACTCTTGGCAGACAACACAGCGCGTACAGCCTCTGACGGCTTTTTGCCTGGCTTCGGGAATGGGGTCGCCGCAGTCTTCGCAATGGCTGAAGCTTGCTGTGTTTTCAGAGTGCGAAGCCTGCCCGTGGTACGGCGGTTGATGCTTTGCCAGGGATTCTGCAAGAAAGATGGCTTCGCGTTCGGATGCGCGGTCGGCAAAATCAGTCATGCTTCAGACGGCCTTTCGTGTAGCAGTCCTGCCAGCCCTCAATTTGGATTTCGAGCTTTTGGCAGTATTCACCGTAGCGCACGGCATGGTTCAAGAGTTGTTCGGGTGAGCCGCCGGTCGGACGCTCGGGGCGTTCGTATTTGACCAGCAGCCCGGTAGATACAGGCGGCAAATCCACTGTTGGTACGGTTTTAATCGGGGTATCCGAAGGCACGGTTGTAGAGGTGCAGGCTGTTAGAGCCGATACCGTTAAAACCATTGCCGTCTTTTTTAATCGTGTCATGCGTTTGCTCCTGTAAAGTGTTTTTGGTTTTATCCAGTTCGCTCAGGGCGGATGCCAGCTCAATGCTTTGACGCTGCGCGAAGTCATGCCAACGCTTCGTTTCCGCCTGCGCTTTTTTAAGCTCGTCGGCGTATTGTTTGGCTGCCGCCTTTGACGAGTTTTGGTAGGCGGTAATCAAGGCGGTTTGCTTGGCATCGGCTTTGTCGGCGGCATAGTGATAGCCGTTTAGCCAAATGCCCAAAACAATCAATGCACGCCATGCCAATGCCGATTTGTTTTTGTACAAAAAGTCAATCATTGCCGCTCCATTCTTCCGCATTCGCGGATTTTTTGATTTCTGCCAACTGCGGTACGGCGGCGATGCCGCGTTTGATTAATGCATACCCGCCGACCATCGCGCCGTATGCCCACCAAAGCCATTCGGGGGCATCAGCGGTTTGCGAGAACTTATAAGTCATAGAAGCGGCTGCCACGTTTGCCCATAGTTTGGTATGGCTGATTTTTCCTGTGGCCGGATTAGAGACCAAGCCGCCCAGCCATCGGAAAAAGGCGGTTATTTGCGACGCTTTTTTTTGGCTGCGCGTTTCGCGGCAGCTACCCCGCTCTTGCGGTGGGCTTGCGTCCAACATCCCTGAGTCGGCATGGCGTAGCGAATACCTAGGTCGCTGTGGCTGAAATCGGGCCGCATGGCTGCGGTCATTAGGGCGATGAGTGACTTTTTTGACATGGTTTGTCTCCCTTTAATCAGTGTTATCTGCAGACGCGTGAATCAGGTTTTGCGCCACACGGCGTACCCAGCCCTTGCCGAAAGAGGTGAACGTACCGAGCTTGGTATAAAAGACCAGACGCTCGGCGTTGAACCGCAATAAAAGGTCGTTTTCGGGGAGCGAATTGATGGCTTTGAGACTGATTTCGCCGATGATGCCGTCGTCCGGCACGCCTGCGGCACGTTGGAGCATACGGGCGGCATTGCCGTAACCGTGGTTGACGCAGGCATCGAAGAATTGGAAAGCGACCGCTTCAGGCATTTTGTCGGCGTGGTAACGCTCCCAAAACGCCTTTTGGTAAATGCCGATAGCCTGTTCGCGGGTCATGGCGCGCATGGAACCGTTAAAGCCGTTTGCCATTGCGGTACGCTTAGTGATGCCCCAATTGGTTTCGCCGCCGGGGTCTTTGGGATGGTTGACGTAACCGCCCTCGTGGGAGAGGACGCGGTTGATGAATTGATTGAATTTGTCTGACATGGAAAATCCCCGTATTGAGGTTGAAATCAATACGGGGATTGTAGGGAAGGCCGTCTGAAGGGGCTTTTAATGGAGGTTAAAACCTAACGGAGGCTAAGGTGTAATACACAGCTCAACTTCGGGATTGCATTTATCGCTTTTCATATATGCTTCATTTGAATCGTCCATTTCCTCAATCTGCATAGGCATATCCGATTTTGCCAACATGGAAACACTTTTCTGCTTACGACTGACCGTAATGAAATAATCTACCCCATTTTGATTATAAGTAGCATGCATCTTTTTGATAGCAGTCTGAATAGCATTCATAAATGCCAAACGGTCTATCTCAGAATCCAACGCAATAGCCGTGTAATACATACTTACCAAGCAATTGTTGATTCTTTGAGTTTTCGCCAATGTATTACAATTTATCTGGATGTTTTCAAAAATATCGCCTGCTTTGACCAGCTTCGCAGACAAAGTAATGCCATTACCAAGGTCTTTTGTTTGACGTGTCTTGCCCGCAACAATTGATATTCTTGGGAACAAATCCATCATTCCATTGTTCAATTCATTGAACCGTTCCGAAAATGTTTCAGGATGAGGACCAATCATCCCTCCTGTTTTCATCACTCCTCCCGCATTGACCAGATGTGCAGCAGCCAATAAGAAAATTCCAAGATATATTTTTGTTTTCATTATATTTCTTTCAGAAATTATCTTTTCTTTTTCGGGCAATTCTTGCCGCTTCCGCCCGGGTTGCAGTCGCAAGCCCGTCCGTCGCCGTCCCTGTCCAAACTCCTCCAGCCGCTCAATCCTGCATTTTTGCGGGATTCGTAAAATTTTTGCGCCGCCTGCTGTGTCGGAAAGTCTTTGCAGCTTTTCGCCAAAGCGGAAGCGGATGCGGAAAACATCATAACAGACACAAGCAATGTCAAATAACCCTTTTTCATTTTGTCTCCTTAATACAGGTTTTTCGAGACCTGAACCACTTGCCCGATGACCTGTATGTCGGGGTGGTCTGCCAGCATCAGCGGCATAGGCGGATAGGTCGTGTTGTCGGAAATCAAGAGTAGGGTGCCGTCAACTTGGCGTTGGATGCGTTTGACCCATAATACATCGCCACTGCGGATGACGTAGATGTTGCCATCGCGGGGATTTGTTTTTGAGGTATCGACCAAAAGCGTATCTTTACTGCTGATGGTCGGCTCCATACTGTCACCTTTGGCAGTAACGATATTGAGGTCTTGCTCGTGCAGTCCACGGTGAAGCAGCCAATCTTTCCTAAATGCCAAATGATTCGCAGGGACAGTAACGCCGTAGGCAGTCGTTCCATGACCCGCGGAGACTTCGACATCAAACATGGGGATATAGGCGTAGTCGTCTGACAATGCCGTCAAACTAGAAATATTCCTTTTGCTGTTCTTTTTTCCAGAAATCAACCAGTTTGCATCAACATCAAATTTGCTCAATATTTTTTCCACCATATCAAATGGTGGACGCTGTTTTCCGCTTAAAACATCATTTACCCTAGATACTTTTTCATCTATCAAATCGGCAAATTCAGCGATAGTCAGCTCTTCTTTTGCAAGAAGTTCACGAATATTTCCAGTAAAAATCAAACTCATAGAATTAATCCTTAAAAATAAACTAGAAATAATCTTGATAGATAGAAATATTCCTATTATACTTGCATCAAGTTTGGTACAAGATTGTTTAAAGATTTAAACAATCATAATTTTAGCACGAGAACGAAATAGGAGATATTCCGTGAAAGCAGAAAAAATTAAAGAAGGTTTCCGAGAGCGCGGCGAAACGATGAAAGATTGGTGCATTGCGCGTGGCTATGATCCGACGTACGTGTCCCGCATTCTGAACGGAACCGTCAAGGCAAACCGTGGGAAGGCACACCGTATCGCACAGGAACTCGGTCTAAAAGCGAAACAGGAAGTGGCGTAGGAGTAAATATGGCAGAAAGTAAAAGGGTACAACGGCTATTGAGGGTCTTTATCGCGCTTGACGAGCATCCGATTATCGGTCTGAGCAATAAGGATTTATCGGTCGGACTGGGGCTGACGCCATCACAAGTCAGCAGGGATATTGATGATTTGGTTGCATCGGGATTGGTCATCAAACTTGAAAACGGCAACTACGCCTACGGCATCAAAACCCTGCAAATCGCCGAGCGGTTCAGGCAGCAGCATGAACGGCTGCAAAGCAAGATTGCCGAAATAGGCAAGCGGGTAAATGTAGATTAACGGATTTTGAAATGTGCCGACGTCGGCACATTTGGAGAAACAAAATGAGCAATGAAGTTGAAGTAATGGATGCGGTTGCAGTGCAAAACTACCAAGCCGCGCACAGCGTGATGGTAATGGAGCAATGGGGTAACGGCGAAACCTATGACGAACCCACTTGGATTGAGCGCGGACGCCAAGCTGTACGGCAGACGATGGAAGGTATGTTTGAGTTGGGACGAGCTTTAATCATCTTAAAAGAACATACTGACCACGGACGGTTTGAACAAATTGCAAAAAATCAATTCGGATTAGGCAGGAGTGAGACAGCACGATTAATGCGGGCAACACAACGCTTCGCCACACCGCAAATGCAGAAAGCACAATCCAAGCTGATGGATTTGGGCAAATCCAAGCTACTGGAATTATTGGTAGAAGATGACGTTACTTTGGTGGAACTGACCGAAGGCGGCGACATTAACGGACATACGTTGGATGACGTAGACCGCATGACTGTGAAAGAGCTGCGCGTCGCCCTGCGCGAAAGCCGTGAAAACCTCGCCGCCAAAGACGAAGTGATGAAAATCAAAACAGCCAAAATTGATGAGCTGGCCGAGAAGCTGGCTAAGAAGCAAACCGTTGTAAGAGAGCCGAAGGCGGAAGACGTAGGCAGCGAGTTGGCGATGCAGTTAACAAGCCTTGAGGTCGGTATCCGCAGTCAAGTGAGCCGTCTGAAAGATTTGTTCGACCAACTTAATGCGCACAGTGAGGCACACGGGATCAGCCATCAGGCAAAGATGGTCGGCACGCTCAATCAAATTATTTTGGACTGCGAGCAACTGCGCGAAAGCTATGCCCTGCCGACCGAAGCACCGACAGACAATGTGCCGGAATGGTTGGGCGGTGAAACGGGAGAAGGCGATGAATCCGGCAATGATTGAGCGTCTTAAAGCAGTCGAGAATCAGGCGGAAGCAATGGGACGCGGCGCACGCTCTGCATATCTTAAGCAGCAGGCGCAGGAATTGGGCATCAGCCTTGCCACGCTATACCGCAAGCTGGAGGCGGTCAGCGTCAAGCCGACGCGCAAACGGCGCAGCGATGCGGGCAAGACGGAGCTTAAAACGGAAGAAGCCAAATTGATTTCGGCGGTTTTGGTGGAGGCGATGAGGCGCAACGGCAAGCGGTTGATGTCGGTGCGGCAGGCGGTGGAAATGCTGCGCGCCAACGGGAAAATCGAGGCGGCGCGGATTGATGGGGAAACCGGGGAAGTCATCCCCCTTTCTGAAAACACCATTACCCGGGCTTTACGGGAATACAAGCTGCATCCCGACCAGCTTTTGCAGCCCGAACCCGTCAGCCGCATGAAATCGGAACACCCGAACCATTGTTGGCAAATCGACCCGAGTTTGTGCGTTTTGTATTACCTGCCGCGTCAGGGCAAGGATACGGGGCTGCGGGTGATGAAGGAAGAGGAGTTTTATAAAAACAAGCCGAAAAACGTCGTCAAAATCGAAAACGACCGCGTCTGGCGGTACACGGGGACAGACCATGCCTCCGGCACGATTTCGGTGCGTTATTACTTCGGCGGCGAAACCAGCGCGAACCTCTGTGATTTTTTCATCTACATGATGCAGGCGAAAAAAGATATTGGAAAAGACCCATTTCGCGGCGTACCGCGCATGGTCATGCTTGACCCGGGCAGTGCGAATACTTCGGCGGCGTTTAAAAATTTGTGCAAGTCCTTGGATGTGCATGTGCAAATCAACAAGCCGGGCAATCCGCGTGCCAAAGGGCAAGTGGAAAAAGCCAACGATATTGTGGAAACAGCATTTGAGAGCGGGTTGCGCTTTACCGAGGTACACGACATCGACCAGCTCAATACCTTATCGGAACGCTGGATGCGTTACTACAACGGTACGCAAAAACACAGCCGCCACGGCATGACCCGCTATCAGGCGTGGAACAAAATCAAACCCGAGCAGCTCATCCTGCCGCCGCCTGCGGAATATTGCCGAGAGCTTGCCGTCAGCGCGCCGAAAGAGGCAAAAGTCTCGGCGGATTTGGAAATCCGTTTCGGCGGACGGGTATATAGCGTGAAAGGCATCAAGGGGATTTTGGTCGGTCAGAAGGTTTTGGTCGGTAAGAACCCTTGGGAGGCAAACGGGGCGCGGGTCGCCACTTATGACGCGGAGGGCAACGAGGTTTGGGTATCCGTACCCGAAGTATTTTTTGACGAGATGGGCTTCAGGGCCGATGCGGCAGTCATCGGGGCGGAATACAAAGCCCCGGCCGATACGGACGCGCAGCAGCACCGCAAAGAGCTGGACAAGCTGGCGATGGGTGCGGAAACGCTGGAGACGGCAGCCGCCAAACGCAAAGGCAAGACAGTCCCATTCGGCGGCGAAATCGACCCGTACAAACATCAGGAAGATACACTTGCCGCGCGAAATACGCTCTTTATGCCCAAACAAGGACAGCAGATGGCGTACAACCGGATGGAGGTCTCGGAGCAGGTATTGAGCAAGGTCGAAATCGCCAAACGCTTAAAACCCCGCGTCGAGGCAGACGGCGGCGACTGGAAACAGGCTGTGTCGGTCATCCTCAAACACTACCCGGAAGGTGTGACCGAGGGCAGGCTGGAAGAGGCGTTTGAACGTATCCGGACAAGATGCCGTCTGAAACTTTTGAAAACCGGTTAGGTTTCAACCGAAAAGGAAAACACGATGAAACAGAGTTTTCAGAAAATCGGCAAATCCTATGCGGTAGCCGCTGCTGAAATCGGATGCAGTAAGCCGATGTTGGTGGCGGTAGTCAATCACGGGCAATGGCCGAAAAAAAACGCAGCCGAGCTGCGAAGGAAATTGAAACAATTTTTTGAAAAGAATGGTGCGGAAATCCCAGCGAGCCTGAGAAACGAACCGGAAACCGCACCTGCCCAAGCAACTTACGAAGACAAGGACAATGAGATGTTACTACGAAAAGCAACCCTGAACCAAGCCGCAAAACAGCATTTTGGATTATTCCGCGACCCGTTTAACGACGAAATCCAGTCTGCGGAGGATGTGTATATAACGCCGGATGTGCGCTATGTGCGTGAGGCAATGTTTCAGACGGCCTGCCACGGCGGTTTTGTGGCAGTGGTCGGCGAAAGCGGTGCGGGTAAATCAACACTGCGAGAAGACCTGCAAGACCGTATTAACCGCGAAGGCCGACAAATCATCCTGATCGAGCCTTATGTCTTAGCGATGGAGGACAACGACCAAAAAGGCAAAACGCTTAAGGCGGTACATATTGCCGAGGCCATTTTGGAGGCAGTGTCGCCGGGAACCAGCCCTAAACGCAGCCCGGAAGCACGTTTTCGCCAAATCCACCGCGCTTTGTCGGAAAGTGCAAAAGCAGGCAACAAACACCTGCTCTTGATTGAAGAGGCGCACGGCCTGCCGTTGCCGACCCTGAAACACCTGAAACGCTTTTTCGAGCTGAAAAACGGTTTTGAACGACTGCTCGGCATCGTCTTAATCGGACAGACGGAGTTGGCGCAAAAGCTCAGTGAAAACAATCCTGCTGTGCGCGAGGTGGTGCAACGCTGCGAGGTGGTCACACTCTTGCCGCTGACCGACGGCAAGCTCGAAGGCTATCTCAAGCACAAATTTGACCGCGTCAATGCGGACATGGCGAAGATTTTAGAACAAAGCGCGATTGATGCGGTTGCCGAGCGTCTGACAGTCAAAAGCCGCACGAGCAAGGGATTGGAAACCAACAGCCTGCTCTATCCGCTGGCGGTCAACAACTTGGTGGCGGCAGCGATGAATCAAGCAGCGGAGCTTGGTTTTGAGATCGTTGACGGCGATGTAGTACGGGGGGTGTGAGATGCAAAGAAACAAAATCGGACCGGCTGTCGTCATTGTATTGCTATCCATCGTCATTATGGTACAGGCGGTGATGGCGGAACCCTGCCGGCAGCATCCGCCCGTGCAGATAAACGAATACAACAAGGGACAGTACCGATGAAAACCGTTTGTCCGATTTGGGTTTGAAAAATACAAGCCCTTGATACGGCTATATATTTTTTACCCTTTAATTTTAATAACTGTTTGATTTATAAGGAAATACGAAATGCAAGTTTTAAAAAGGCACGCGCTGCCAGCGTGGTGCGGCGCGGCGTTTTGGCGGTGGGTTCCGGTGGGGCTGCTGACGGGCATCTGGTGGGTAGTGGCGGTGTTGGCACTGCATACCTGCGCGCCCGAGCCTGTGCTCAAAGCGGCGGAGCCGTCCAAGATGGAAGCCATGCAGAAGGAAGCAGATGCGGAGTCGGCACGGCTTGAAGGTATATATGAACGAATGAGCGATGAAGAACGGATGCGGGGGGTGGAGTATGAACCGTAAACACCCCCCGAAACGGATACGCAAACTAGCACTGAAACGCGCCATCGCCGAAATTAGGGCGAAATACGGCGCAAAAGCCATCCTAAAAGGAGACGGAAAGTGAACCAAAAAACTCTCACTAAGCTGAAAAAATGCAGGGTCTGCGGACAGAGCAAATCAGAAATAGCATTTGCCTGGCGTTTTGATGCGACAAAATGTGTACGCGTGCGTTCTGAGGTGTGCGCCAAATGTTGGCAAAGTCAGGGCTGCAGGCACACCTTGTCCCAATTTAAAAAGATGGACGAACCATTTGCCGGATACGAATCACAAACCAAACGCCGCAGCGAGTATCCCAAAGCACCTGAAATTTTAGATAACAAATACTGGACAGCGACGGATACGCGTCAAACAGATGCGGCATGGGCGCAACAGTTTTGGACGGAGCGAAGTCAATGAAAGTACGCTGCCCTACCTGCGGCGCGGTGATGAGCTTGGATGTATTAATCGCCCATGACGATGCCCGCGAAGCACTGATTGCCCTGACCGGCATTTCAGACGACCTTTTTAAGGCGGTATTGCGGTATCTGACGCTGTTTCGCCCCGCTGAAAAGGATTTAAGTTTTAACCGAGTTTCAAAGCTCGTCGGCGAGATTGCGCCGATGATACGGGAGGGCGAAATCGTGCGTAACCGAAAAACGTACCCGGCCCCGCGCGAGGCTTGGATTTGGGCGGCAACGCGATGCCTTGAGGCACGGGATGCGGGAAAACTGACACCGCCGCTGACCAGCCACGGTTATTTGTTGGAAAACATCACGTTTTGGTCGCCCGACAAGACGGCGGGAATTGCGGTTTTGCCCTCTCAACAGCCCTCTCCCGCGGGAGAGGGGGTAAGTACCAAATTGAGAAGCGGGTTGGGCGGTTTGATGGAGTGGTCAAATGGAGGAAAACAATAGCTGGCTGAAAAAAGCAATCGCGCAGGGTTTCATGATGCTCGCCGCCCTAAACCTCAAAGGCCGCCCCGCTTCGGCGGATTTGACGGCCGTCGCCGAACTTTGGTTGGGCATACTAAGCGGACGATCGTGGCAGCCGGAGCATGACGGTATCAGGATACAGGCAGCCTTTAGGGCTATCGCGGCATCCTCGTCAGAGTGGCCAAACCCTGCCGACCTTATCAAACACCTGCCGCCACCCGAAATCAGGATGGTGCCGAGGCTGGAAAAGAAGCATCGTCCGACCGAATACGGCAAGGCGCAGGCCGCCAAACTCAAACAAACACTCAGCCTGCTGGAAAGCTCCCCTTGCATGAACAGGGATTGGATACACGGGCCACGCCACCGGTCGGTGGATGAGTGTAAAAGGATTAATGCCGAAAGGCAGAAAGGTAAAACAAAATGAATAGTGTTGACATGAAAGAATACAAACAGGATGCCAAAGGGAATCTCGTGCCGCTGGCCAATATTAAAGAAATCGACCTGCTGCGAGACGAGCTGGTGCTGGAAATTGCTGCTAAAGCGCGCGCGGTGCAGGATGACTTAATCACTTTCAAACGCGAGGCGATGGACGATATTGCCGCGTTTGTGCAGTTAAGTGCCGACCGCTACGACGTAAATGTCGGCGGTAAGAAAGGCAATATCAGCCTGCACAGCTTCGACGGCGCGTACCGCGTCAACCTTGCCATGCAGGATACGTTGATATTTGACGAAGGTTTGATTGCCGCCAAAGCCTTAATTGATGAATGTATCAACGAATGGACGGAAGGCAGCCGCACGGAATTGAAAACACTGATTAACGCGGCCTTCCAAGTGGATAAAGAAGGCAATATCAGCACCGCCCGCGTCCTCGGCCTGCGCCGCCTGCAAATCACGGATGAAAAATGGCAACGGGCGATGGACGCGCTCTCCGACAGTTTGCAGGTGCATATCAGCAAACCGTTTGTGCGGGTGTACCGGCGCGGCGAGGACGGGGAGTATCAGTTGATGAATTTGGATGTGGCGAAGGTGTGAACATGGCAAAAATCATTATTGAAATCGAAGATATGCCTGAAGGTACCTACATTAAGTTTAAGGGCGACCTTCCGGCGGCGGATGCAAAAGACAAAACAGGTGCGCAGCAAACGGCTGTGTTAATCAGCAAGATGATTCAGGCGGCGCAGTTAATCAGCAAGATGATTCAGGCGGCGCAGATGATGGCATCGACCATCCGTAAACATTAGGCCGTCTGAAACTATAAATCCATAACCCGCGCGGCACGGTCTGCCGCATTTAAACCTAAACAGGAGTCAAAAAGTGAATAAATCTGAATTAATCCAAGCGATTGCTGATGAGGCAGAATTGAACAAACGCGATGCGGCGGAATTTGTCGATGCGTTTGTCAGCGTGGTAACGCAGACGCTGAAGGACGGCAAAGACGTTACCTTGGTCGGCTTTGGTTCGTTCCACACCGCCCAATCTGCCGAGCGCAAAGGCCGCAATCCGAAAACGGGCGAGCCGTTGACCATTGCCGCCCGTAAAACGCCAAAATTCCGCCCAGGCAAGGCGTTGAAAGAAGCGGTCAACCGTTAGTTAAAGCCATTGATGTTTAAAAGGTCGTCTGAAGAAATTCAGACGACCTTTTTTGCGTCCTTCCGTTTTAGTTGCACTGCGCAAAAATCCTGAATAGAATATCATTATTTATTGATTTTCTTGAAAAAAGTGAAACGATGTTTCACTTTTTTGAGGTTCTTAGGAGGCTGGAAATGGAAACCCGTGCTCAGAAAAAACAGCGGTTGATACGGCTCATCCATGTGGCCAAAACCCAGTTGATGATGGACGACGGCGAATACCGCGCGCTGCTCGCCAATCTGTCATGCGGTAAGACGAGCAGTACCAAATTATCGGTCGAGGAGCTGGAGCTTGCCGTGCGGGCTATGAAGATGCGGGGCTTTGTGGTTGCCACTAAGGCGCAGGCGGCATCAGGCAAACCTGATTTGCCGGTGCATATGCCCAACCGCATGATGGAGGCGCAGGTCAAAAAGATACGTGCGCTTTGGTTGGAGCTGCACCATTTGGGCGCGGTACGCAATCCGTCGGAATTGGGCCTGTCGCGGTTTGTGAAGCGGATGACGGGCATAGATTATCATGGATGGTTAGGGACTGATGACGCAATACGGGTCATCGAACATCTGAAGAAGTGGAAAGTGAGGGTGGAAAATGGCGGACAACAGAGTGCCTGAGCTGGTGGCGGACTTGGAAGACCAGGCGGTCGCCTGCTTGATGTCGGTATTGCCGATGGAGCGGCAGCAGGCGGTCGAAGTATCTAAAAAGCTGTCCCATCATCTGACCAGCAACTGGGGCGGGCAGTTAATTTATTTCCCGAAAAACCTTTTGGGCAGGGTATCGGAGCGGGATATGCAAATTTACAAGGAGTTTGACGGTAAGAATCATGCAGGCCTCGCCCGAAAATACGGTCTGACCGTACAGCACGTTTACCGCATCGTCAAGGAGGTTGGCATGGCAGAGCGGGCGAAAAAACAGGCAGATTTGTTTTCGTAAGTACACCGCATAATTAAAACATCGGTCAGGTTTGGCCCTGACCGATTTTATATTGCGTTTCTCTTTGCGGTCGGGGGTTTGCCCACCCTGAAACCGAAACGCGCTAAAAACGCAAATTTGGCGTATTTGTTTTTATTAGCCCCGATTAAAAGATTGGGGGCGGACAACGGTTCATGATGATCCTGCTGCCGATATGGCAGTATGACCTCGAAAGGAATCTATATGTCTTTATCAACAGAAGAAAAACAACTGTATGCCGGTTTTATCCATAATGTGTACAATGGTGCCATCCATGCCGATGCGGACGATATTACGCCTGAAGTTGCCGACATCTGCGACAAGCTTGCAACCGCGATTGCCCAATGTTCAAAAAAAATGGTTTGGCCTGAGGCTATGTTTCGTGAATTTTACGGACGACCATTCTTGTCTTTAAGAGCAGTATTGAAAGCATTGAAAAAGCTTGCACAATCTTCAGTCAAGAAATGGATTGAAACAGTAGCAACAGACAGACGCTATCGTATATGCATGGCGACCGCTGCATTGAATTGGCGGTCGGCTTTGGAAATCGAGCTTATGGGAATTTGACGGGTTATGCTGGAAAAAATTATCGACTTTCTAATGTTTCTTGACGAACGCCTCCCCTTTGTCAAAAACCGATGGGGGACTTTATTGATGTCGTTGCCGTTTACGCTCCTGCTGCTGATTACTGACGGTAAAACTATCCGTATGCTGCTGTCGGAAACATCTTGGGGCGTATGGGCCGTATGCTTCGTATTGGCATTTATATGGTTTTTCTGTCGGACAGACCGTTGGTTGAGGTTTTTACCGTATATCTGTATTGCTAAAATTGCTGTTTCATTCTTGTAAACGGTAAACCGCCCCGCCTTGGGGCGGTTTTTTTACCGCCGCTGGCAAACATCTGCCGAAATAAGTTTTAAACCCGATTAAAAGCCGTTTCAGACGGCCTTTGCCACAATAGCCTCATCCATCTGATGAGGCTTTTTTATGTCTTACGAAATTTTTCGCGCAGGGACGCGCACCGATGCAAACGGCAATACGGTAACGATTACGCACGCCGACCTTGCCGCCGCCGCGCAAGCCTACGATCCGAAGGTGCATGAGGCTCCTATTGTGGTCGGCCACCCGAAGGCGGACGCGCCGGCTTACGGCTGGGTCAGCGGGCTGAAAGCTGAGAACGGCGTACTGACGGCGGACTTTGCCCAAGTTGATGAAGGCTTTGCGGATTTGGTTAAGACCGGACGATATAAAAAAGTGTCGGCAAGTTTTTACCCGCCAACCAGCCCGAACAATCCTAAACCGGGTGTTTGGACGCTGCGTCATGTTGGCTTTTTGGGCGCGCAACCGCCCGCAGTCAAGGGCTTGTCCGCCATCAGTTTTGCCGAGGGCGAAGTTTATGTCGAGTTTTCCGAAGACGCACATCTTCAGACAGCCTCCTTATTAAGCCGTTTCAGAGACTGGTTTATCGGCCGTTTCGGCCTAGAGGAAGCCGATAAAGTACTGCCTGACTGGCAAATTGAGGCAATTAAAGAATTGGCTGCCGTGCCTCAAACTCATGCACCTGCCGAATTTACCGAATCACCCCCACCCCCAGAAAACCATGAAAACAAGGAGACCCCTATGTCGCTGGAACAAGAGCTTGCAGCCGAAAAGGCCGCCCGCGAAGCTGCCGAGAAGAAGGCCGCCGAATCGCAGGCGGAATTGAAAAAGCTGCAAGACGAGCAGCATACCGCCCTGCGCGATGGTGCGCATGAGCAGAATGCCGAATTTGCCGAAGGCTTGGTCAAGGAAGGCCGTCTGAAACCTGCCGACAAGGATTTGGTCGTCAAGGTTTTGGATTTTGCCGAATACCCTGACGATGTAACCGCCGACTTCGGCGAAGGCAGTAAGAAGCAGCCTTTGTCTGCCGCGCTGCGTGCATTTTTTACCGCCGTGCTGCCCAAGCAGATTCATGGCGGAGAGATGGCTAAAGGTGAAACGCCGTCGGGATTGGCGGCAGACTTTGCCGAAGCGGCGGACCCGGAAGCCTTGAGCCATCACCAACGTGCATTGGCATTGGCGACGAAGGAAGGTATCCCTTACGAAGAGGCTGCCCGCCGTACTATTGCTTAATCATCAACCCGTCAAATGCGACGACGTTGTCGCATTTGTCCTAAAAAAGGATAAAACATGAGTGCATCTCATTTGCGCGGTCTGCGCGGCCAGCTTGATCCGGTTTTAACCAATCTCGCACTGGGCTACAAGCAGGCGGATTTTATTGCCGAGAAAATCTTCCCGGTGGTGTTTACTGAAAAAGAAGGCGTGCGCGTGCCGGTGTTCGGCAAGGGTTCGTTTGTCGAGTATCAGACCGAACGTGCGGTCGGTGCGGCATCGAATGTGATTACGCTGGACTCCCCAAGCTTTATGCCGGTCGTGTTGGAAGAGCATGATTTGGCCGCCGGTGTGGATTACCGCGAACAAGTGGAATCGATGTACGACGAGCGCGCCAAGGCAACACGCCGCGCGGTCAAGGGCGTGCAGCTGCGTCAAGAAATCGAAACTGCCGCCCTCCTGCAAAACAAATCGGCTTATCAGTCAGGTTTCAGCAAAGATTTGGCCTCCACCCAAACATGGAGCGATAAAAACTCTGATCCGTTGGCAGACATCGAGACCGCCCGCGAAACGGTTCGCGCAGGCTGCGGTGTACGCCCGTCGGTACTAGTGGTGGGCGCGAGCGTGCTGTCGGCACTGAAACGCCACGAAAAGCTCATCGGCGCACTGGGCGCGAATGAACGCAAGTCCCTGCTCACGGTCGAGCAGCTGAAAAACCTGCTGGAGCTGGACGACATCATCGTCGGCGAGGCGGTATCTACACCTGCCGACAATAAGGCCACCCAAGATATTTGGGGCAAATTCGCCAGCCTGATTGTGCGTCCGCATACAGCTTCCGGTGGCAATGACGAGGGTGAGCCAAGCTTCGGTTATACCTTCCGCCGTCGCGGTATGCCGGTAGTTGACCGCTACGAAGAGGTTGGCGGCAAGGTGGAATACGCGCGCTATACCGACATCCGCAAAGCGGCAGTGGTCGGCGGTGCATGCGGTTTCTTGTTTGAAAACGCGGTTGAGTAGATGTTGAAAGGCCGTCTGAAAGGCTTCAGACGGCCTGCGGAGGAAAAAATGACGTTATCTGTGAAGTATGAAGATTTGAATGCCCGCATTACCGAGGTACGGTACCACCGCGTCGAAGGAACGACTTCAACCGTATGTACGGTGATCTTGCATTCCGGGTTTGTCGTCGTCGGCCATTCTGCCGCTCTCAATTCCGAGGCGTTCGTGGCGGAGACGGGGCGCGAGCTGGCCTATCAGGACGCGTTGCAAAATCTGTTGGCCTTGGAAGCCTACCGTATCAAAGAAAATGCGCATGACGCGCAGCAAAAGGAGTCTTAAATGGCACAAACGAAACAAGTGGTCTTGGTAACCACGGTCAAAACATCAGGCAAGGTGGTCAAAAACCGCTTTGTGGATTTCGCAGGCAAACAGGCAGCCGCCGGTGTGAAAGTTCTGGGTACTGCTACTTTGGATGCGGATGCGGGCGAAATGTTGGCCGTCGATGTATTGGGTATCGCCTTAGTTGAGGCAGGCGGCACGATTGCCGTCGGCGATGAAGTAGCAGCCGATGCGCAAGGCGCGGCAGTCAAGGCGGAAGGTAATGCCAAGGTTGCCGGTACGGCGCGCTCTGCGGCGACAGCGGCGGGCGAAGTTATCCAAGTATTTTTGAAAGGCTGATCATGGCTAAAGTTTATATCGCAAACACTCCGTTGATTTTGGAAAACGAACAAGGCGACCAATTTCGTGTCGAGGTCGGCGAAGCGGTCGAATTGACGGCGGAGCAGTACGAATCGATCGCGGCACACGTTACCCCGACACTGACAACCGGCGAAGAGCTGGATGCGCAACAAAATGACACCCCGCCGTCCGAAGATACGCCGTCAGATGATGCAGGCAATGCCCCTACGGGCGAAGATACGCCGTCAGATGATACAGGCAATGCCCCTACGGGCGAAGTTGAAAAGCCGAAACGCGTTAAAAAATCGGCAGCAGCCGAAGGGGCGGAGTAAGCCATGTATATCGGCGCGGATGATTTGACGGCTGCGATGGGCCAAATGGAGTTGGTGCAACTGACCAACGACAATGCGCGTGGGACAGAACCCGACGCTCAGGTCATTGATGCGGCAGTGCGTTATGCCTGCGATTTGGTGGACGGATACCTGCGCGGCAGATATGTGCTGCCGCTGAAGGACACGCCGACGGTGTTGCAGCCTTTGTGCATCAACATCGCCCGCCATTTTTTGCACAGCCGCCGCATCAACCGCGCCGACTTTCCGAAACCGCTGGAAACTGCCTACAACGCAACCATTAAGACGCTGGAAGCCATCCGCGACGGCAAGATTCACATCGGCATCGCCGCATTGGACAAGCCGTCGCAACCCGAGCCGGGCGCGTATCACGTCCGAGCGCGCGACAAAATGGATTTAGGAGGCTACTGATGAGCGCGACACGTCCGATTATTGATGCGGTAGTAGAACATTTGCAGGCCGCTATCCCGTGGGTCAGCGTTGAGGCTTTCCCCGAGCGTCCGTCCGAATACCAATTTATCCATCCGGTCGGAGCAATATTGGTCGGATACGGCGGTAGCAAATTTGGCGAAATCGAGCAGCTCGGTCGTATTGCACAGCAGCGCGATGTCAGGTTGGTGTTGACCGTTTTCGGCAGCAGCCTTAATGCGGACGACGGCACGCTGGCGATTTTAGATGAGACACGTCTTGCTATGGTTGGTTTTGCGCCGCCGAACTGCCGGCCCTGCCACCTTATCAGCGAGGAGTTTTTGGCCGAGGATGCGGGCGCATGGCAGTATCAGCTAGTCTTGCAGACTGAAACCCAGCAGGTTGAAGTTTGCCGTGAAGAAAAACGCCCCCTCTTCGTCGCTGCCCGCTATCGCCGAACCGACCAAGACCTCAATTCCGATTTAAAACCTAAAACATAGGAGTATCCATCATGGCAGCAGCCTACCATCACGGCACGGAGACCATCCGCATCGACGGCGGCTCCAATCCCGTCTATACCGTTGACGGCGCGATTACCGCCATCGTCGGCACTGCACCCGTCGGCGAAGTCAATGAGCTGATTGTGTGCCAAACGAAAAAAGACTTTGCCCGATTCGGCGGCGGGCTGACCGCTCAAGGCTTCACCCTGCCGGATGCCGCACACATCTGGACGCGCTACGGCAGCGGTGTCGCTTATGTTGTCAATGTTTGCGACCCTGCCAAACATAAGACAACCGTCAGCAACGAAGTATTGGCGGTTGATCCTGACACCTTGACAGCCAAAACCGCCAAGCCTGCCCTGCAAAGCGGCTACGCAGTTTCAGACGGCAACAGCCCCCTGACCGAAAACACGCACTACACCATCAACACGCTGACGGGCGAAATTGTGTTCAAAACCAAACCGTCCGCCCCGGAAATCAGCTACACCTATACCGACCCGACGAAAGTGACCGAAGCCGACATTATCGGCGCATATGTGGCGGCAACGGGAAAACGCACCGGTTTGGAACTCTTGACCGAAGGTTTCAACCGACAAGGCGCGGACGCGAAAATTATCATCGCTCCCGAGTATGACGGCAACGCCGGAGTCCGCGCAGCAATGGAAATCATTGCGGGCAAATTGAAAGCCATCGCCTATGCTGCCGCGCCGAAAGGCACAGGCTTGGGCAAGGCTTTGGAAGGACGCGGTCCGTTGGGCAGCATCAATTTCCAAACTTCGTCCGACCGCTGTCAGCTCTTTTACCCCTACGTCGTCGGGCTCTTGGGTTTGGAGAGCCTCGCTGTCCACGCCGCCGGCCTGCGTATGAAAACCGATGTGGAACAGGGCTACTGGTACAGCATCTCCAACCGCGAACTCTTGGGCGTGACCGGCGTGGAAATCGGACTGACCGCCCGTGCGGACGACCCGCAGTCCGAAACCAACCGTCTGAATGAAAAAGGCATTACGACTGTATTCAACAGCTATGGTACGGGCTATCGTATGTGGGGCAACCGCCTCGCCTGCTTCCCAACGGTTTCGCATATTAAAAACTTTGAAGTGGCACAACGCACCGGCGACATCATCGACGAATCCATCCGTCGCGCAGAGCTGCAATATGTCGACCGTCCGATTGACGATGCCTTAATCGACAGTTTGATTGAGACGGTACGCACCTATTTAGGCACGCTGCGCTCCATCACGGGCTTCTCGGTCGGTTTGGACTATGACTACGACCTGCCAGATGCGTTCAGTAAAGGTCAAGTGCCGATTGTGTACGACTACACGCCCAAGCTGCCTGCCGAGCGTCTGACCAATACCAGCGTGATGACCCGCAAATACCTGGCTAATCTGGTTTCTGCATCCTAATGCCGTCTGAAACGACGGAACAAGAAAAGGAAAAAACATGAGCGCAATCAATGCAATCTACAATGCCAACGTCTATATCGACGGCAACAGCCTGTTGGGTAACGCATCCGAGTTCAAACTGCCCGAGTTTGAGTTTGGGCAGGACGACCATACCGGTTTGGGTATGGTCGGTACCATCAAACTGCCCAATGGCGTAGAAGCCCTGGAAGGCGAAGTTACTTGGAACAGCTTTTATCCCGAGGTGGCCAAGAAGGCATCCAACCCCTTTAAAGCTGTGCAACTGATGGTGCGTGGCAACCTGCAGACCTTCAATGCGTCAGGTTTGGCGGAAGAAGTCCCCATCGTAACCACGGTAACGGCAGTGTTTTCCAAAAACGCCCTGGGCGGCTACAAGCCGAAGGAAAAGGCGGAATTTAGCTCAACCTACCAGGCAACAGAAGTCCGCCAAGTCGTCGGCGGGCGCGAAGTGCTGTACTACAACGCGTTCAAAAACATCTACCGTGTGGACGGTCAGGACGTTTTGAACCAAATGCGTAAAAACATTGGTGCTTAATCTTTAAATCGGATTAAAAGCCGTTTCAGACGACCTTTGACACAATCACCGTATCTTTACCGATACGGTGATTTTTTTATTTTTGGAGATGAAAAATGAATGAAGCCAAGAAATTGCAAGAAGATTTGGGTGTAAATACCGTTGTGAAACTGAAATATCCGGTACGGCTGGCGACGGGTCAGATATTGGAACAGGTAACGCTCCGTCGTTTGCGCGTGGGCGATTTGCGCGCCGTGTCGCACCTGACGAATGAGGCGGAGCAAGAACTGGCCCTGTTTGCCCGTATGGCAGGCATGATTCCCGAAGATTTGGATTGTTTGGATTTGGCGGATTGGAAACAGTTGCAGGAAACGTTTCGCCGCTTCACGGAATCTGACCAAGACAAATAGTCCTCCTCTTTCAAAGGCTGAAACGCAGCGGCAGCTGCTGTCTGCCGCCGCCGATTTGGCTTGGTGGTTCGGTTGGAGCGTGGATGAGGTTTACGCTCTGCCGCTGGACGAATTTGAAGACTGGCAGAAAGAAGCAACCCGCCAAATGAAGGCGGGTTATCGGAGGGGGATGTGATTCAGATTTGGTGTCGGCGTTCTTCTTCGATTTCGCGCTGCAAATCGCGACACCAACCATTGTCAGGCTCAGCTTTTTCAAAAAACGCCTGCCATAACTCGACTGCTACCAGCCAAACAGCGGAAGCAGCAAGGACGACGCAATAAAAAATACCAGCTAAAACTGCGAGCATACCGACAACAAACATACAAACAACCCATCCTTTAATAGGTGCATATTAGCATATGGCAAGCGATTTAGGTATATCAATCAGCATTTCCGCCGTTGTCGGCGGAGCTTTGTCTGGGTTGACCCATATCGGCAAGGCGATGAATACGCTGAAAACGACGACCAATACCCTGTCCGAACGTCAGAAGGAACTGGGCAGGGTATTGGAGCGGAACAAAGACCGTTTGGGCGTATCGTCTGCCAAACAGCTATGGCAGGAATACGACAAAATCGGCAATTCCGTCGCCAAACTGACCCGCCAATATGAAAAGCTCAATGCCGTCCGCGCCCAAAGGGCAGCCGTCAGCAGCCAATGGACAGACATCAAAGGGCAATGGCAGGGTGCGCTTGCCGCCGCAGGTACATTAATTTTGCCTGTCAAAGCCTCGATTGAATTTGAATCGGCAATGGCTGATGTCAAAAAGGTGGTTAATTTCGATACGCCGCAGCAATTTAAGGAAATGGAACGGGACATTTTGAAAATGACCCGCAAGATTCCGATGGCGGGCAAGGACATTGCCGCCATCGTTGCCGCAGGCGGACAGTCAGGAGTCGCCCGCGAAAACCTGACGGGTTTTGCCGAAAATGCCGCCAAGATGGGCGTGGCATTCGATATGGCGGCAGGACAGGCGGGCGAATCTATGGCGACGCTGTCCAACGTCTTGCAGATACCCATTCCCAAAATCGGCATATTGGGCGATGCCGTCAACCATCTTTCGGACAATGCGAACTCGAAGGCGGCGGATATTGTCAACGTCCTGACCCGCGTCGGCAGCGACATCAAGCAGTTGGGCATGACGGAAAACCAAGGTGCTGCATGGGGCAGCACCTTTTTGAGTATGGGCAAAGCCCCCGAACTGGCGGCGCAGGCAATGAAGGGCATGATTACTTCGATGTCGGTCATGAAGGCGGGCGGTGCGAAAAAAGAGCTGGCAGAGCTAGGATTGACAACCAAGGAATTTGCCGCCGCTATGGACAAAGATGCCAACGGTGCGATGCTCAACCTGTTGGCTCGGGTCAAGCAGTTGCCGAAGGCGGAGCAGTTCCCCATGCTGCTGGAGATGTTCGGCAGGAACTATGCCGACGATGCCATGATGCTCGCCAACAATGTCGGTGAGTACAACCGCCAACTGGCATTGCTGGAAGAACGCGATGCTTCAGGCAATTTGAAATATCTCGGGTCGATGCAGCGCGAGTTTGCCAACCGTTCGGCAACAACGGCGAACCAAATCCAAATTTTCAAAAACGGGATTTCGGAACTCGGCATACGCATGGGCTCGATAGTCCTGCCTGCCTTGAATGATTTTTTGGCTAAGGGCAACAAACTTGCCAACATCGTCTCGGACTGGTCGGAAAAACATCCCGTATTGACGAAAGGGATTGTCGGTACGGCCGCTTCGCTGCTGGCTTTTAAAGTCGGGATGTTTGGCGCGATGGTCGTTGCCAACCGGTCGCGTGCTGCTTATTTGGGAATGAAGGGAGCGGTTTTATCGCTACGGTCTGCCATTGTACTGACCCATACTGTGATGCAAGGCGGAATGGGACTGCATGATGTACCGGGTAGGCTAGGAAAGCTCATGCGGGCTTTGGCGGCAGCAAGAACCGCCATGCTCGGTTTCAGTCTGTCGTCGCTGACGGCGATGTGGCCGCTGGTTTTGGCCGTCGGCGCACTTGCCCTGGTTGGATGGACAATTTACAAGGCTTGGAACCCGATTAAGGCTTTTTTTGCCGGACTGTGGGACGGGCTGTTGAAAGGCTTGGAACCGTTAAAACCTACTTTTGATGCTCTGGTTTCTGCACTGTCGGATGCTTGGGACGGCATTTATAACGCTATTTCTCCGGTTGTAGATACCGTTTTTTCTGTCTTAGGTGGTTTGTGGGATACGGTTCGACCTTTTGTCCGGCCACTATTGGATTTCTTTAGGGATTTCTTCAGCACGACACAAGTTGCTGCAGGCGGGGCGCGCAGCTTCGGCGAATCGGCAGGCTTATGGATAGGTGAAAAAATCACAGCGGTCGCCAGTTGGGTCGGCGGCAAAATCTTCGAAATGAAAACTGCCTTTGACGGCGGACTGCTCGGCATCCTCGGCCTGATTCTCAACTGGTCGCCCATTGGCGCGTTCTATTCGGCCTTTGCCGCCGTACTGTCTTGGTTCGGCGTGCAGTTGCCGTCCAGTTTCACGCAGTTTGGCGCAAACATCATCCAAGGGCTGTGGAACGGGTTGCAGTCCAAATTCGAGTCGGTCAAGGCATGGTTTGCCGAAAAGGCGGCATCGCTCAAACAAACATTTGCTGGCGTGATGGGCATCCATTCGCCCAGCCGCGTGTTCCGCCGTTTCGGCGGATGGATGATGGATGGCCTGCAAATCGGTTTGGACGGGGGTGCGGCGCGTCCGATTGCCTCTATAGCCAATACGGCAGGCCGTCTGAAAAGCGGTTTTACCAACCATATGGGCGCGCTGGCGGCACGGTTGTCTGCGGGCGGCGAGGCATTTGCGTCTGCACGCAATACTCAGGCGGCGGGCGGGATGACCATCAATTACAACCCGACCATCAACGCGCCGGGCGGTAATCCTCAGCAGATTGAGGCTGCGCTGCAGATGGGCTTGCGTGAATTCGAAGCAATGTTCCGCCGCATGATGGACGATAAAGCACGGAGGGCTTATTGATGTATGCGATGTTGGGTGATGTGCGATTTGAGCTTTTAAACAGCTTCACATCGCTTGAGGCGGAACATTCGGCGAACTTTGCCAAGCATGAGGTCTTAAAAGGCCGTCCGCGCCTGCAGGCCTTGCAAAACGAACTGACGACGTTGCGTTTCTCTCTCAAGTTGCATTGGCGGCTGGGTAATCCCGACACGGCTTATAAGGGTCTGCTGTCGGCTTTGGAGGCGCAGCAGGCAGTGTCTTTGGTTTACGGCAGCGGCCGTTTTGTCGGATGGTTTGTGCTTGAGCGGCTGACGGAGCGCACGTTGATTCAGGACGCGCAAGGTCGGACGGCGGCGCGGGAGTTGGATGTGGAGCTGACCCAGTTTGTCGGCGACCCGAATAATCCCCTGCCTACGCCCGCAGTCAAATCGGGCAGGCAAAATCCGCTCCTGTCCTTATTACCGGAGAGCGTTCGGGCTCAGGCATCGGATGTAGTGAGTGCGGTCGAAAAAGGTATCAAGGTTTACCGCGCTGCGGAATCGGGCATAGCCGATATGCAGAACCTGATACGCGCGGCCAAAGATTTGAAAAACGACCCGTCAGGGACATTAAACCTGTTGGGGGACGCACTCAATGTCGGCGGCGGCATTTTAGGACGGCTCAATGCTTTGCCGGAAGTAACGGCGGTTTTCGGCGACCTGAAAGGCGCGGCAGAATTTGCGGCACAGGCCGGACGAGCGGCCAACCGGCTGGGCGGAGCCGTCGGCGCATTGCGGGCAGGTTATGAGGGCGGTTCGGTAGGAGGTTGGTTGGATGCGGTGGAAAACGGCGTAGCCGAAGCATCGGATGCGCTGGCAAACGGCTCTGCCGCCGCCCAGGCTTTGACCGGCTATCTTGCGGCAAGAAAGGATAAATGATGAGTGCGGTCATACGCTACACCACCCAAGACGGCGACCGATGGGATTTGATTGCGCACAAGCATTACGGCAACGCGCTGTTGATTGACGGTCTGATTGCGGCCAATCCGCACTTGCCTTTGGCGGAGGAGTTCGTGAGCGGGCTGACGGTATTTGTCCCCGTTTTGGAAACCAAACCGAAAAATAACCAAGAGGAGCTGCCGCCGTGGATGCGTTAAGTGCGTTTTTGAGGCTGAAGGGCTTGGACGGCGGCAATACCCATCCGGTTACCATGCCCGATTTCGTCCTGTCTTACGAAGACAAAGATATAACGGCAGATGTTGCGCCTTATCTGATTTCGTTCAGCTATACCGATTATCTTGAGGGGCAGTCGGACGAATTGCAGGTCGATTTTGAGGATACGGACGGCCGCTGGCTGAGTAATTGGTATCCCGAACAGGGCGATGCTTTGTCTTTGAGCCTGGGTGACCAATTTACCGGGCCGGTTTCTTTCGGCAAATTTGAGATTGCGGAAATCGAATACAACCGGCCGCCATCGACGGTCAGCCTGAAGGCTTTATCGACGGGCATTACCAAGTCGAACCGCACCCTGCGCGGTAAGGCGTATGAAAACACGACTCTGGCCGCCATTGTCCGTCAGATTGCAGGCCGTCTGAAGCTGGAGGTAACGGGTACGGTCAAAAACATCCCCATCAAACGGGTGACGCAGTACCAAGAGCGTGATATTGAGTTTTTGGCACGTTTGGCGAAGGAGTACGGCCACAGTTTTAAAATCGTCGGCAAGAAACTGGTATTTACCGACAACGACGCACTCAAACAGCGTCCTGCCGTTGCCGTCCTGAAACCCGAAAACATCATCCGTGTCCGCCTGCGCGATTTGATTAAGGGCGTGCCGTCCAAAGTAGATGTCAAAGGCTACGACCCGAAAAACAAGAAAACGGTCTCGGCAAGCCGAAAAAGCAAGCCCAAGCGAGGCAAAGCCAAACACGGCAGCACGGGCGATACATTGCGTATCGTGCCGAATAAGGGTGAGAGTATCGCCCAATTAAATGCCAGGGCAGATGCCAAATTGGCAGATGCGCAGGACGACCAATGCGCGGGCACGGTTACACTGGTCGGCAATGCGCTGTTGGCGGCAGGCCAAATGGTACGGCTGAAAGGATTCGGCAAGTTTTCGGGCAAATATCTGGTCAAGCAGTCGCGGCATGACTTTTCGCGCAGCGGCGGCTATACGACGGAAATCGAAATCAAGATGACGGAATATGTTTCTGAAGAGGAGCAAGGCAGTGCAAACCCATGATTTTACGGCAACGATGCAATTTGGTACGGTATCGACAGTCGATGAGGCATCCCACAGTTTGCGGGTAAAAATCCCCGTACTCGACGACATGGAAACCGATTGGCTGCCGATGGCGACACCGGCGGCGGGCGGCAACCGTTTTTACAGCCTCCCCGATGTGGGCGAACTGGTGGTCTGCCTGCTGGACGCGCGCGGCGAAAACGGCTGCGTCATCGGCGCGATTTACAATGCCGCCGACAAGCCGCCGGTATCCGACCAAAACAAATGGGTCAAACGGTTTGCCAACGGCACGGTCATCTCGCACGACCGGGGCAGCGGCGAAGTCGTTGTGGAAACGCCGGGCAAGGTCAAAATCAAAGCGGCACAGAAAGTGGACATACAATCGCCGGAAACAGAAATTACGGGCAATGCGACGGTAAACGGGCTGTTGACCTATACCGCAGGTTTGGTGGCAGGCAATGCCGGCGGCGGCGAGGCGGCGAATATTAAGGGTAAAGTCATCATTGACGGCGAACTTATCGTCAACGGTATCAATGTCGGCAGGCACATCCATGACGGCGATTCCGGAGGGCAAACCGGCGAACCGAAAAATCATTAAGCCGCATTAAAAGCCGTTTCAGACGGCATTTCCTACAATCCCTGTATCTATCAGCGATACAGGGATTTTTATGTTTTACGCCGCACCGATTTCCAAGCACTGGCAGCTCGCGCCCGAAGGCTCGGGCGTGGTTCAGAGCGAGGACGACATAGATCAGTGTATCCGCACTATTTTATCGACCCGCAAGGGTTCGGACGTTACCCGCCCTGATTTCGGTTCCGACCATTACAAATGGCTGGATACGCCCGAAGACGTGTTTGTCCCCAATATCGTTCGCGAAACCGTGCTGGCCATACAGACGTGGGAGAAGCGGGCAGTGGTTGAGGACATTATTTTCGACGGTGTCGCACCGCATCTGACGATGACGGTTTATTGGCGCATAGCAGATAAAGTGGCAGGTGAGGTTTATACGACAGACATCAGATTGGAGCGGGCGGCATGGATTTGAGCAAACTCAAGCGTGAAGAAGTCAAGGCGGTTTCAGACGACCTTGCCGAGATTTTGGCGCAGACCATTGCCGACTATGAGGCAAAAAGCGGCAAAACCCTGCAACCCGCCCACATCGAGCGTCTGATTATCAACACCTATGCCTACCGCGAAATGCTGGTCCGCAAAGCCTTGAACGAAGCCTACCGCCAGCAGCACCCGCGTTTTGCAACGGGGTTGATGTTGGATTTGTGCGGCGACGATGTGAACACGCCGCGCCTTGAGGCATCGGCCGCCCGCTGCACCGTCCGCTTTACCCTTGCAGCTTCCCACGGCGAACCCGTCGTCATCCCGCAAAGTACGCAGATTGCCGCAGGTGCGACCGTGTTTCAGACGGCATCGGAAGGCACGCTCTTACCGCCCGGCCGAACTTTGGATTTAGAGGCTGTCTGCACGCAGACAGGTGTGTCCGGCAATGGTTTTGCCGCAGGACAAATCAATACCTTGGTCAGTCCTATTGACGGAGTATCTGCCGCCAATATCGAAGTATCGGCAGGCGGTGCGGACGAAGAGTCGGACGATGCTTATCGGCAACGCATCCTGCTCGCCCCGGAAAGTTTCAGCGTGGCGGGGCCTGTCGGCGCATACGAATACTTCGCACGACGTGTCAATCCTGTCATTTGCGACGTTCATGTCGGCAACCTGAAAACGGCAGGCGGCGAGCCGGTCGGCGGCCGGGTACGGGTAACGGTGCTGACTAAAAACGGGCTGCCGTCTCCCGAACTCATCGGCGAAGTGCAGAGGGCTTTGTCTGACGAACGTGTCCGCCCGCTTTGCGACACGGTAAGCGTTGCCGCCCCTTCTGTTATCGATTACACGCTGGATGCGGAACTCACGCTGTTTACAGGCGCGGATGCCGCCGAAGTTTTGGCGGCGGCAAAACAGGCTTGGGCGGATTACGAAGCATCACGCCGCGAAAAACTGGGCGCGGACATCGTGCCGCTGGACATTCAGACGGCATTGAAGGCGGCAGGCGTATACAACGTCGTTTTAAAGTCGCCCGCGCTGACCGTCGTCCAACCCGACCAATGGGCAAGATGCACTTCCGTCAATATCCGCATCTCGCCTGAAACGGCGGAGGGTTAGCAATGGCAAAACTCTCCTACGCATCCGTTATCGAACACGACCGACGTTACAAAATGTTGGCGGATTTAGGCTTGAGGATGAATGAGGCCGATGCGGTCAGACTACTGCCGAGGCTGGTAGATTTGGTTGCTCCAGAACACTTGGCACTGCTGGCGGAGGGCCGCAGCATTTTAGGTGCGGACGGCTACTGGTTAGCTGAAAGCGACCAGACGCGCCGCAAGCTGATTAAGGGCGCGTATCGGCTGCACCGTATGAAAGGCACGCCGTGGGCGATACGCGAAATCGTGAGACGGCTCGGCTTCGGAGAAGTCGAAATCACCGAAGGCTTGGGCAATAAGGAACACAACGGCGAAATCAGGCGGGACGGAACCTACGCGCACGGACGGTCCGACCACTGGGCGCATTACCGTATCACCATGAACGGCGCGCTAACCAACGATCAGGCGGCTTTGCTGCGGCATACCCTGCAAGCCTTCGCGCCTGCCCGATGCGTATTGGCGGCATTGGATTACCGGCACGCCGCCGTCCGGCATAACGGACAGGCATCGAGAGACGGAACATTTAACCGAGGAACTGCATAATGGCAAATTTGAACGAAACAGCACAATGGGAAACAGGCATTTACCAATTAGAAACCTCCGACCCCGTGATGGGCGGGCCGGACGGCATCGACAACCGTCAGGCAAAACAATTGGCCAACCGCACCCTTTGGCTCAAAAAACAAACCGAAGCCGCCAACCGCACCATTGAAGATCTAGGCAACAACGCCGTCGCCCTCACCAGCGACCAGACCATCCCTGGCGCGAAAACCTTCCAAGCCGACATCAAAGCCAGTGCAAGCACCGCCCACGCCGCCGCCGACCGCTACATCAGGCTGGGCGCGGACGCCACCGGCGCATATGTCGTGAATACAAAGAGCGGAAGGATTTTATATTTGAAACACGACGGCAACCTCACCTACGACGGCAACCGCGTCCTTAGCGAGGCCGATGCCCCAAGCCTCATCCCCAGCGGCGCGGTGATGTACTTCGCCCGCACAACCGCACCTGACGGCTGGCTCAAAGCCAACGGCGCGGCCGTATCGCGCACCCTCTACGCCGACCTTTTCCAATCCATCGGTACCACCTACGGCACAGGTGACGGCCGCACCACCTTCAATCTGCCCGACCTTCGCGGCGAATTCGTGCGCGGCTGGGATGACGACCGCGGCATCGACAGCGGGCGTGCACTGGGTAGTGCTCAAGGCGACGCCATTCGTAATATCACGGGTAAATTAGACAGCGGAAAGAACAGCGCACTGCAACTGTTCGACTACATCGAGCCGACGGGCGCGTTTGGCGTGGAAAAATCATGGAAACAGTGGACAAGCGACAACGGCGGCGGAAGCAACGATTTGCCGCGCGCCATCACTTTCGACGCTTCCCGCATCGTCCCCACGGCCAACGAAAACCGCCCGCGCAACATCGCCCTTTTGGCCTGCATCAAAATTTGATGCGCGTTAAAACAAATGCCGTCTGAAAGGACAAACCCCATGACCCAGAAAACCGTTTACCAACTCGACACCAAAAACTTATATATCGGCAGCACCGGTGCCGACCCTGATCCATTAAATCCTGAAAACTGGCTCATCCCGGCAGGTTGCATTGAGACCGCGCCGCCAGAAATCCCCGAACACCACGCCGCGCGTTGGACGGGCGAAGAGTGGGAAATCCTAGAAGACCGACGCGGCCAAACCGCCTACCGGACGAGCGACGGCGGCAAAACCGACATCGAAGAAGCCGGCGCGTTACCTAAAGGCCTGACCCTGATTCCGCGCCCGTCGGAATACCACAAATGGGATGGAAGCGACTGGGTGCTGACACCTGCCGCTAAAAAGAAAATGCTGCAACAGGCGAAGTCTGAAAAACT